>DAOTZP010000067.1:0-4625 GCA_034434265.1 Anaerolineales bacterium
AAAATAAAAAAACTCGACTTTGGCTCTTTGAGCCAAAGTCGAGGCTCAATTAACTATTCATGAAAGATTCAAGGTTATCCTTGCTGATGCGGTACGCCTTGCCGACTTTTTTTGCTTTCAAACTTCCGTCATTGATGGCAGCCATGATGTCTTCTTCGGTCACTTTCATAATTTGAGCCGCTTCCGCGGGGGTCATAATATCGGGGATTTTGGCTGCGCCGCCCGCGGCAACGCCGCCCGCCGCGGTGTTTTGCATTCCGCCTTGTAACGCCTGCCCCATCAGGTTGCCGATTCCCATCCCTGCGCCAATACCCGCAGTGAGACCCGCGCCGCCGCTTTGATTTTGCGCCGCGTCGCGCATCGCGTCTGCTGCTTGAAGCTGGGTGTAGGTTGCCATGTCGAGCATTCCCATGTCCCGAAGTTCCTGCGCGGATTTTTCAGAAGGTTTAAGGTTGCCAATGTAGAATGTCTTGAGAGTGAGACCGAGCGCTTCAAAGTCATCCTTTGCTTTTGCGCGAACCGCCGCGCCGATTTCTTCTGTCAAGCCAATCATTTCAGGAACGGAGTGCTTTGCGCCGGTTTCGCCGAGCGCGTCTTGCAGTTTGGAGAGCAGCATGGTGCGCAGGCGTTCTTCGATTTCGGATGTGCGATACGCGCCGACTGTGCCGACGACTTGCGTGACGAACTGCTGCGGGTCTTTTACTTGAAATGAGTATGTGCCAAAGCCTTGCAGCAAAGCCACGCCCAGCCCCATGTTTGGATTGCGGACGATGATTGGCTGCGGCGTTCCCCATTTTTTGTTTGCAAATTCTTTCATTGAGACAAAGTACACTTCCGCAGGGAAGGGGGTGCGGTCGTTGAAGGCTTTGCCTATCAGGTCAATCAGTTTGGGGATGTTGGCGGTGGCGATGGTGTGACGCCCTGCTTTGAATACATCCAGCGCCTGCCCGTCGCGGAAGAAGACCGCCGCCTGACTTTCGCGCACAATCACCTGCGAGCCAATGCGGTAGTCGCCAATTCCCTGCTCTGGAAAGCGGTGAACAATTTCATCCGCCATCTCGCTTGGGTATTCAATGACATCGAAAATTCTAGCCATGCTTTTCTCCTTTTTTAATAACGCTTTGATTATAGTACAAGTTCTCCATCGCTGACTGCCGGTTTACCGTTCACTTCTTCTCTTTCATCGATTTCCCTGTGCCTTTATTTTTAATCATTAACACTTCCGCCATGATGCTTACGGCAATTTCTTCGGGGGTTTCGGCTTGCAGTTCCAGCCCAATGGGGGAATGTACTTTGGCAATCTTTGCATCGCTTACGCCTTTTTTCTTTAAGGCTTTTACGGTGGTCAGCCAGCGGCGTTTGGAGCCGATGACGCCGATATATGCGGCGGGAGTATCAAGCAGGGGGGCGAGTCCAGCCGCGTCCACTGATGAGCCGCGCGTGGTGAGGATAAGGTACGTCCGCTTGTCAATCTTCACCTGTTGGGGGAGTTTATCCATCGTTATTGGATAATACGAGTCTGCATCGGGAATGGTTTCAGGCGTGCAGAACTCGGGGCGGTCGTCGCTGATTGCCACGCGAAAGCCCAGCCATTTGGCAAGCCGCGCTACGGCTTTGCCAACGTGACCAGCGCCGATGATGATGACCAGCGGCGCGGGCAGAATCGGTTCAATAAATACATCCACCTGACCTCCGCATACGCCCACGTCGCCGCGTGAAGGGTCCACCATGTTGTAGTGCAGCAGCCGCGTTTCGCCGTCGGTGAGCGAAATCCACGCTTCGTCTAACACGCGGTGTTCCAAATCTCCACCGCCGACGGTGCCGATAAATTTGCCGTCGGGGTACACGAGCATTTTGCTGCCCACATGGCGCGGCGTGGAGCCTTTGCTGCCGACCACTGTGCAGAGCGCGGCAGGCTGGTGGGTTTGTTCAAGTTCCGCAAGGGCTTGGTAAATGGTTTGAGTCATGAAACTGGCGCGTTGCTTGAATGCTTATTTGATTTTCAGCGCGTTCCAGCCCGCGTATTTGGCTTCGCTGCCGAGTTCGGCTTCGATGCGTAACAGTTGATTGTATTTTGCCACGCGGTCGGAGCGGGCGGGCGCGCCGGTTTTGATTTGACCCGCGTTGAGCGCTACGGCAAGGTCGGCGATGGTGGCGTCTTCTGTTTCGCCGGAGCGGTGCGAAACGACTGCGCGCCAGCCTGCGCGGTGACAGAGCTCCACAGCTTCGATGGTTTCGGTGAGCGTGCCAATCTGATTTACTTTGACGAGCAGCGCGTTGGCTGCGTTTTCTTTGATGGCGCGGCGGACTCGTTCCGGGTTGGTGACGAGCAGGTCATCGCCCACGATTTGGCATACATCGCCGAGGGTTTCCACCATTAATTTCCACGATTTCCAATCATCCTGCGAGAGACCGTCTTCGATGGAAACAATCGGGTAATCCTTTACCCATTTTGCCCAAAATTCCACCATTTGTTCGCCGGTGAGTTCCTTGCCTTCTTTGCGGAGAATATATTTTTTCTTTTTTGCGTCATACAGTTCGGATGCGGCGGGGTCGAGCGCAATGGCAACATCTTTTCCGCGCCCAAGTTTGAAGCCTGCTTTTTCCACAGCTTTCAGCACCATTTCCAGCGCTTCTTTGTTGGCTTTGAAGGCGGGGGCGAATCCGCCTTCGTCGCCGACGAGGGCGCTGTACCCATTTTCTTTAAGCAGGGATTTCAGCGCGTGATAAATTTCCGCGCCCCAGCGCAAGCCTTCGGAAAAGCCCGGCGCGCCAAGCGGCATGACCATAAATTCTTGCATGTCTGTTCCCTGCCAGCTGGTGTGCGCGCCGCCGTTCATGATATTCATCATGGGGACGGGAAGCACATGCGCGTACACACCGCCCAGATAGCGGTATAAGGGCAGCCCGTAGGAATTTGCCGCGGCTTTTGCCACTGCCATGCTGACTCCGAGAATGGCGTTTGCGCCAAGTTTGGCTTTGTTTTTTGTCCCGTCCATTGCAATCAGTTCGTGGTCAATTGCGGTCTGGTCGGAGGCGTCCCACCCGAAGAGCGCGTTTGCAATGTATGTGTTGACGTTGGCGACTGCTTTGGAAACGCCTTTGCCAAGATAGCGTTTTTTGTTTCCGTCGCGCAGTTCAAGCGCTTCATGCTCGCCGGTGGATGCGCCGGAAGGAACTGCGGCGCGCCCCCATGAACCGTCCATAAGCACGACTTCGACTTCCACCGTGGGGTTTCCGCGCGAGTCTAGCACTTCGAGCGCGGAGACGCTTTCAATTGTTGTATCCATGTTTTTAACTCCTGAAAAGAATGTTATTTTTTCGCTGCGGCGGGCGGTGAAACTTTCCGCCCGGTGACTTAAGTATAACCGTATTTGCGACTGTCTGATTACGGGCAGGAAGCCGACGAGGCAACAATTTGCGCTTTATTAACAATAAATCCCCTTGCTGCACAGGGGATTTATTGTTAATAAATGTAATTTCAGCAAAACATTCTATGGAATGTAATATTCAACAATCAACTGCGGACGGCTTGCCGCCCCTGCGTTGCCGCTGTAAATTTTGAGTAAATCCGCGCTTAGGTCGTCGTTATCTCCTTGGGCGAATCGCAAGCGGAATTGTGTGATGCCGGTTTTGTTGATGTATGTGAAATTTGCCGCCGCAAGCAGTTTGGAGTACCAGTTGTTTGCTTTTGCGCTGGTGAATGATAAAACGCCCTTTTTGCTTGCGGATGCTTGAAAATCACCCTTTTGCAGAGCGGCGTTTCCGCTGAATGCTCCTTTACGGATGTCCGCTAGAAGATTGCCGTGTGTGCTGAAAGGCAGCGTGCCGGTTTTACCTGCGTATTTGAATTTAAGAGTCACTTTGGTAAATACGGCGTTATCCGGCAGGCTTGATGTGTTGAAGGAAAGAACGGCAATGGTTTGCCTGTCGGCGGCATTGTCTCCGATGCTGATGGTACTGCCGCTTGCGCTCGCTGTTCCGCCTTTGGATGTATTTTCTCCGCTTTCCAGAATCATCCCGTCCTGTGCGGCGGTGGATTTGAAGATAAATACGCCTACTTCAAACGCGCCTATATCGCACACGCTGGCGCCGTCTTTGTTCCCGTCCGCTGGGCGTATCACGCCGCGCTGGTCCAGGTTATTCACTGTGGCGCTATCGGCGCAGATGGCGTTATCTCCCGTGTCAATGGCGGGTGAGCCGTTTGAAAGCGGGTAATATCCCGGCGTTCCGGCGAATGTTCCGAGCATGGGGTCTGCTGTGGAGGATATGATTGACGTGCAGGCGTTTGCCGGAGTAGATGAGGTTGTTTCAATGATATTGTGGCTGCCCGTCAAAACGCCGGTGTTGTAATTCCAGCATTCCCCCTCGCTACCTGTGCCGTTTGCCATGATATTGTTGCGCATTGTCGTCTCAGGCGCTTCGGACCCACCCTGCCATGTGGAAAGGCTGCTGCCTTGGGGGCTGGTATTTTCTGCAAATGTGTTGTTATGCAAAACCAAAGCGCCGCTGTTGTTCTCTATTGCGCCGCCGGCATATCCCGAAGAATTTGCTGAGAATGTGGAGTTTGAGATGGTGGCTGCCGCATAACTGGTGATTGCGCCGCCGGACCAGGCGGCTTCGTT
>DAOTZP010000068.1:0-3447 GCA_034434265.1 Anaerolineales bacterium
GTATTGTTTCAACAGCAGGCAACTGCACAAGCAGCGTTTTCCCAACTACGCCTCTCACGTGATGGACTTCGTAAGCCCACTGTTTTAGACACTCTCCACAGCAGGCGGATAACTGCGCCGTCTGCATTTTATGATATAAATAAATCGGAGTTTGCGTTTTTATGGATGTTAATCAATATTTATCAATTATTCGGCGCTGGCTGTGGCTGCTGATTTTGGGGCTGGTGACAGGCTTGGTCAGCGGATATGTCATTGCCGCGCTGCAAACGCCGGTTTATCAATCCACCACGCGGGTGGTGGTTTCGCGCGCTTCCATGCAAACCGCATCTGGAGCGTCATCGAGCAATAATATTTATGATTATTTTTTAAGCGACCAGGTGTTAATACAGACATACGTCGAACTGCTGAAAGCATCCTCCATTTTTGAGCAGGTTTCGCAAATCGTAAATTATCCGGTTTCGCCGTCGCAAGTAACGGCGGAACAAGTGAATGAAACGCGCATCATCAGCATCACTGCGGAAGATACCAACCCGCAGCGCGCAGCCGATATTGCAATCGCAGTTGTCATGGCGCTCATTGCCCAAAACGAAGAACTCGAAGCCGGGCGGTACAAGGCGTCTGATGAAAGTTTGCAAATTCAGATTCGACAGGTGGAAGAGCAGATAGCGAAGTATCAGGATGACCTCGACAATCTTGCCAATGTCACCATTGAAGAACAGATAGCGGAAGTGCAAAGCCAAATGGCGCCGCTGCAAGCCGAAGTAACCCAGTTGCAAAAAGATATTGCCGTGCTTTCGCCCGCATGGTCCGCCGACCGCAAGGAAAAAGTCGCTGAACTGCAAGCGCGGCTGGACCAAATTCAACCCTTGCTTGCGCTTTACCAGCAAATTTACACCAACCTGACCGTATCCGGAACATCGGGCGCGGGCAGCGCAAACGCGGCAAATAATCCCTCGGCGGCGCGGCTGGAAAAAACCCTCTTCCTGTATCAGCAAATTTACCTTAACCTGATTAACACGCGGGAAGCCATTCGTCTGGCGCGGATGCAAAACACCCAGAGCGTGAATCAAATTGAAGTGGCTGTGCCTGCCGAAACTCCAATCCGCCCAAAACCGATACAAAACACCTTGCTCGGCGGAATGATTGGCTTAATGCTCGCAGGCGGAGCGGTTTTTCTCGTCGAGTATTTGGACGATACAATCAAAACCCCCGAAGATGTGGAACGCATTTTTGGTCTTCCGATGATTGGGTACATTGCGGATATGGAACTCGACGACAATATAGACGACCATAACATCGGGGTTTATGTAGCCCAAAAACCGCGCTCGCCAGTTGCGGAAGCCTTCCGCTCGCTTCGCACCAATTTGGAATTTAGCTCGGTGGATAAACCGCTAAAAACCATCCTTGTCACCAGCGCGGAAGCCGCCGATGGAAAATCCACCGTCTCTGTCAACCTTTCGGCAATTTTTGCGCAAAGCGGAAAGCGCGTGATGTTAATTGACTGCGATTTACGGCGTCCGCGCATTCACCGCTTTATTGGCGTTCAAAACCGCATCGGCATGACCGATTTATTCCGCGGCAGCCACATGCTTGATGAAGTCATCCACAAGTGGAGCGCGCCAAGCGGGCTGGAAATTTCCATCATCACCAGCGGAGCTTTGCCGCCACACCCCGCGGAACTGCTCGGCTCGCAAAAAATGGACCATATTTTGGAAGAAATGCTTAAACGCGCGGATATTATCATCATTGACAGTCCCCCTTCCATGGTTGCCGATGCGCAAGTGCTTGCCGCCAAAGTGGACGGCGTGGTGATTGTTTCGCAGCCGGGCAAAACCCATGCAGGCGCCGCAAGCATTACGATTTCGCAATTGAACCGCGCAGGGGCGCGCATCATTGGGGTGGTATTCAACCGCATTCAACGCCAACGCGGATATTATGGCTACCGGTATTACTCGCATTATTATTACCAACACGACCATTACCTCAACAACGAACCCCGCGCCGAACAAACCTACGGGCTGCTCACTTCCCTGTTTAGGAAAGTTTTCAAACCGCGCAAAAAACCGTTCGCCGCGGAGCAATCGCCTTTGCAAGCCGCGCCCCCCGCGCCGGTGGTAAAAAAACTGCTCCACCCTGCAGGCTGGCAAACAAGCCAAACAAATTCGCCCAACGCTCCCGCCGAAAAACAAGAGTAACCGTTTCGGGACGTTGCTGAATCGCGCATGGAAGCACAAAAGGACAAAGATACCCCGCCCGACATGCCTTGCACGCATCTCGGATTGGCGGACGACCCGTTTTCCTCTTTAGCCTATCCTTCCGATTCAAATCTCTGCCATCGCTGCGCGCCTTTGGCGTCACCGAGCCTGATTCATCAGGCGCAGTTTTGCTTTACTTCAAAGCATGTTGAATGCCCCGTATTCAATCAACCGCAGGGCAAGCCCATGCCGCGCTCAATCAAATTGGGGCGGGGAAAAAACATCAAGCAAGCAGAAAAAAGCAAGCGGAAAAAAGCCGCCGCGCTGGGGCTTGTATTTGTCATATTGGCGGTCTTGAGCGCCGCATTATTCATGCGCCTCTTTATCATCCCATCCGCCGAAGAAAGCCCGATTGAAATTGCATCCATTCCGCCAAGCGCAAGCCTGACACCCGCCGCCACATTCACGCGCGCGGCAACCGCGCAGCCAACAAGCACGCCGACGGTTTCGCCTTCCGCTTCGGCTACGCCCACGCTGCATCTGCCGTTCTTTGGCAGCCCGGCGCCGACTGAACCAACGCCAACTCGCATAACAATTCCAACCATTACGCCTTTGCGGCTCAGCCGTCAACTTGGTGTGCCAATTGGCGCGGAAAAACAATTCATCATTCAGCGCGTGGAATTGGGCGAATCGCTTGAGCCATACGCCGAACAATTTAACACCACGCTCGAAGCAATCATCAGCCTGAATTATTATTTGTACCTGAAAAGCCCGGTAACTCGTGATGTGTTGATTATCTTTCCGCTTAATTTCAGCGACGTCAGCGGAATGCACGTATTGGAAATTTACCAAATTCAGGAAAAAGACCGGGGAATTAATTATGAAACGCTGGCGGCGCTCCTGAAAACAGACTTGAATGACTTTAAGTATTACAACGGCATCCTCACGCCGGATGAACGCCCGCTGGTTGGGCAATATTATCTGATTCCACGCGAACGGTTGATTCCCTAGCCATGCGCGCCGCGCCCAATGACGTATAATTCAGCAAGACATGACCGCAAAAAGATTTTTTTGATTTTGATTCTTGGTCTGCTGGCAGGCTGCGCAGCGCCCCGTCAGCAGCCAGTGGAACCGACACACCAAACAACAATCACCGCGACTCGTTTGCCGCCCAGCCCGCCTGCGCTCACCCCGATTTTTTTGCCCAGCCCCACCCCCATTTATACAAAAGTTGTGATTGCAACCTCCATTG
>DAOTZP010000069.1:0-5745 GCA_034434265.1 Anaerolineales bacterium
GTATTGTTTCAACAGCAGGCAACTGCACAAGCAGCGTTTTCCCAACTACGCCTCTCACGTGATGGACTTCGTAAGCCCACTGTTTTAGACACTCTCAGAGAAATTATCAAAACACGCCAAGTCATAATTTTGGTATCCCTTATGTTAAAACGCTTTCGCTATTTTTTCATCGCGCTGGCGGCGATGATTCTGCTTGCCATCCTCGCCTACCAAATCCCCGTTGTTAAATCCGCGGTGGATTGGCGCGTGGAAAAATATTCGCTCTACATCAAAAATACAATTAATCCCATCGGTCCCGTGCCGACGGCTTTGCCCTTCACCCCATTGCCCGCGACTGTGACCCCAACCGCCGCGCCGACTTTCACTCCGCTGGCTTTAACGCCGTCCGTCACGCCTTTGCCCACCTTCGCGCCTTTGCCGCCGCAGGCTTCCATGCGCTCGCCTGTGTTTGAAAAACAAACCCCCAACAATTGCGGACCTGCAAGCCTTTCGATGATGTTGAGTTTATACGGCTGGCAGGGAAACCAAAAAAATATTTCGGACGTGGTCAAGCCCGTCGTCGGCGACCGTAACGTGAACCCCGAAGAACTGCGCTATTACGTCCGCACACAGGCGGGCTGGCTCAACATGGAATACCGCGTTGGCGGCAATATTGAAACGCTCAAACGGCTGATTGCCGCAAACTACCCCGTGATGGTGGAAAGCGTCACCTCGCTCGACCCGAATGACGCGCTCGGTCCCGATGATGATTTGTGGGCGGCGCATTATCTTTTGCTGACAGGCTACGACGACGCAACGCAGCAATTCACCATTCAAGATTCCTATCACGGCGGCGATTTGAAAATTTCCTATTCGCAGTTGGAAAAGGAATGGTATCCCTTCAACAATTTATATATTGTTGTGTATTTTACGCAATACGAGGATGAGATGAAAGCCCTGCTCGGCGCGGATTGGGATGTGAACGCAAACCGCCAGCGCGCGCTGGAAGAATCCAAATCCGCAACGGAGCGCAGCCCGCAGGACTCTTTCGCGTGGTTCAATTTGGGCAGCAACCTCGTATTTTTTGAACGCTATGAAGAAGCCGCGCAAGCATACGACAAAGCCCGCGAGCTGGGACTTCCCCTGCGGATGTTCCGCTATCAGTTTGGACCGTTCCTCGCTTACTTTCACTCGCTCCGCAACGATGACCTGCTCGAACTTGCAGAATACGCCACGCGCGTTACCGATAAATCCGAAGAGGCGTGGTTGTGGTATGGCTATGGCTTGTATCGCAAAGGGGATATGGAAGGCGCGCGTCAGGCATGGCTTAAAGCGGACAGCATCAACCCGCTCTTTTTTGAAAATCAGGCGCAAAACGCGCTCAACTTACTTCCATAGGATGTTTATGAAACAAACAATTTTTAACACGCCCGTCCTCACTCCACTTTTGCGCGGGCTGACCTCTCTCATCATGAAACTGGCAGGCTGGCGGGTGGAAGGCTCGGTGCCGCAAAATTCCAAATACATTTGGATTGGCGCGCCGCATACCTCCAACTGGGATTTTTTGCTCCTGCTTGCCATGGGGCTTTGCTTGAAAGAGGAATTTCACTTCATGGGCAAGGCGGACCTCTTCCGTTCACCGTTTGGATTCTTCTTTTATTGGTGCGGCGGAATCCCCGTTGACCGTTCCAAACCCAACGGGCTTGTGGAGCAGATGATTGAAAAGATGAACAGCGCTCCGAATTTTAACCTTGCCATTGCGCCCGAAGGCACGCGCGATTTGGTCAAACGCTGGAAGACGGGCTTTTATCACATTGCCAAAGGCGCAAACGCGCCGATTGTGCTGGGATATGTGGACGCAAAAAGAAAAGTCATCGGCGCGGGCGATGTATTCATCCCCACCGATGACATGGAAGCGGATATGCGGGCAATTCAATCCTATTACGCGCGGTTCACGGGAATTAACCGCCAAAAGTAAATATCTACGCGCTTTGCTTTTCATCCAGCGCCCTGAAACGGTGAATGAAATAAATTGCCAGCCCAAGCAGCACAATGGCGTTGGCTTGATGAATGAGCGCAACGACAATATTAACATAGGACAAAACCGTCAGCACGCCGAGCGTAATTTGCAAGGCGACCGCGCCAATCAGCCATGCCAATCCCTTTTGAATATCGGCGGGATAGTTTTGCTTTTTGACCACATAAAACACATACGGCACGATGATTAACCCAATCCACGCAAACCAGCGGTGAATGAACACAATCGTCTGCGGGGTTTCAAACAAATCAATCCACGAGTTGAACAGGTTGGGCGGAATCCACTTGCCGAACATGAGGGGCCAGGTATCCGAAACGTGACCGGCTTTCAAGCCTGCGGTCATGCCGCCGTATGAAATTTGGATGACGAGCAGCGCGGTGGCAAACACCGCCAGTTTGCTGGGCAGCGACCACTTTGCCCGTTTGCCCGAATCATGAAATCCAAATTTATGTCCGAGGGCGGTCCACAACGCGAGCGAGAACAAAGTCAGCGCAAAGAGCAGGTGAACGGTCAAGCGGAAGTGACTGACCGAGGGTCTATCCACCAATCCGCTGGCGACCATATACCAGCCCATGAACGCCTGCGCGATGAACATCATGCCCATCCAAAAATATATGCCAAATTCCTTCCATGCAATTTTCTTTTTGAACAGAAAATAAAAAACGGGAATGGCATAAAACAGCCCCGCCAGCCGCGCAATGATGCGGTGAACCCATTCCATGTAAAAAATAAATTCATATTGTTCAAGCGTCATGCCTTTGTTGATTTTTTGATATTCGGGCGTTTGCTGATATTTGGCAAATTCCTCCTCCCATGCCTGCCGGCCGATGGGCGGAATCACTCCGCTGATGGGGTTCCACTCCACAATGGAAAGCCCGGAACGGGTTAAGCGCACCGCCCCGCCAAAGACCACCAAAAACGCCACCACAAAAGCAAAGGCAAACAGCCATTTCATTACATCTGTATTTTGGGTTTTTAACATTGTTCCTTCTCCAATTTGAAATCGGCTGGATTATAACCGCAATAAAAACATCCGCCTTGCGGCGGATGCTGCGTTTAACCGTTTTGCATTTGCACCAGCAGTTGACGATAGTCGTTGACGTTGGGCGGATTCATTGTAATGATTTGGTTGATGACCTCCAAAGCGGACTTTTTATCGCCCGCCTGCATCAACTGTTCGCCAAGCGCGTCCAGCATGGAAACGGCTTCGTCCATTCTGCCCGCAAGGAAAAGCCGGTTGGCAAGCGCTCGTTTGAGGACGTGCTGGTCTTCATTTTCCTTGATGAGGTCTTGCAAGAAGGGAATTGCCGCCTGCGGTTTGCGCTGGCTGTCCAGATGCAGGAGGTAGTTATCGAGCTCGCTGATGGCTTTGTCAACTTGCGCCATGCGAAGATTCAAGTCCACCAGTTGTTTGCGGACAAATTCATCATCGGGGGTGATGGTGCGCAACTGCTCATACACGCGCAGGGCTTGTTTCCAATCCAGCCTTTGCAGGTCAATATCCGCCATGCGGTGAAGGATGTGCGCGTTCCAGTCGCGGCTGGCGTTGCCTTGCTGCACCACGCGCAGCGCGTTGGTGTAGGTTTTGCGCGCCATGTCCAAATCGGCAAGGCGGTAGTAAATGGCAGCCAGTTCAAGGTATTCATGGATGGCGTCATCCACCTGACCGCGCGCCACCAGCTGGTCAATCAGGCGGTTTCGGGCGGCAAGGTCCATCGGGGCGAGTTGAATAATGCGCCTGAAAATTTTGGTCGCCTGCGCAGCTTCTCCGCGCACGCTGTACGCGCGAGCCACCACCGAGAATTTGTTAATCGCATCCTGCGTTTGTCCGTCCTGCACGAGCAGGTCGCCCATCAAGGTATGCAGGGGAAGATAACTCGGCGCGTGTTGAATGGCGTCATAGGCTTCATCCATCGCGGAGCGGAATTTGCCCATGCGCGCCAGTTGGTTAATCTGCGTCATGGAATCCAACACCGAGCTGGATTGCACCTGCAAAATGACATCTGCCACGGGGATGGGCGTATTGCCTTCCTGCTTTGTTTGTTCGCGCGCCTTGTGAATTTGCTCGCGCCAGTCGAGGCGCATGAGCAGGCTGTTGATGTTTTCGGCGGCTTTTTTCAAAACCGTTTCGTCTTTTTGGTTTTGGAAGCTTTCAATCAACGGTTCATATTGCTGGCGAACTTCATCCGCTTGTTCGGAGGGCAGCGTGCCGGAATCCGCCAGTTTGAGCGCTTCAAGGTAATGCAGCGCCGCGTCCTTATATTCGCCTTTTTTGAAGTGCAACTGCCCAAGCAAAAGGCGCGTGCCCAAGCCGTAATCGTTATGCTTTAGCGAGTTTTGTAAAAACCGCTGCGCGCTTTCCAAGCGTTCGCCTTTTGCGCGCAACATGCCCAGCACAAAATACAGCGAGGAATGTTTGAAGCCCGCGTCAAGCGCGCCTTCCAGCTCATCGGCGGCGCGAGCTTCATCGCCTTTGGATTGATAATCAATCGCGGCGCTCAAATGCAAAATCACTTTGGTTTGTTCGGACTGCTGCATGGAAAGCGCGCCCGTCCCCTTCATAATGGAGGAAATTCCGCGTCTTTCCTGCGCGGCAGGGCTTTCATCGGAAAATTCAAAGAGCAGTTCCGCCAGCTGAGTCAACGCCTTTTGACGTGTTTCGGCAATCGGGTCCAGCCCGGAAGCGCGCGCCGTGGACGGCTTTTGCAATTCTTTTACCTGCGCCATGCGGATGGGTCCCGTGCCGCCCTTGCCGCGAATCGGCTTGGGCAGCAGTTGTCCCGCGTTGAACTGCGTGAACGCTTGTTTGACTTCCGGGCTGGCAGGCAGAAGAGTCTGCGCCTTGTTTAACATCTCTCTGGCTTTATCAAGATTTCCCGCGCGCTGCAAAATACTGGCAAGCGCAAGATACTCCGTCACCGCCTGCTGGGCGTGACCGAGTTTTTCATGCACCTGCGCCAAACGCGAGCGCGCCGCCGCATGTTCCGGATTCAGGTGGGTGATGCGTACCCAGTTTTCAAGGGCTTTATCGGCATCGCGCTGCTGCAAGAACAAATCACCGGCGCGCAGCGAAGCATCCACCGCTTTTTGCAGCTCGCCTGTGCGCTCCAAAATTTGCGCCACCTTCTCCATGGGAATGGGGTCATCAGGCGAAAGCTTTGCAACGTTCATGTAAATTTGCAGCGCTTCTTCCATCTTCCCTGTTTGATACAATGCCAGCCCCAGACTGTTCAACGCTTTGGGGTGGTCGGGGAACTCCTGCAAGGCGCGGCGATATGCAGAGACAGCCTTCTCCCATTCCTGGTCCCACGCGGCGGAGTGACCGTCATTCATTGCTTTTTGGAAAATATCTTCTCGTCCGGGCATAGTGTTCCTTGAATAGCGAGGCAGACTTATGATTGTTAAGAACGATTTCCGCAATCTGCCCTACACATTATAACCGCGCAATTTTCCTGTGAATAGTTAATTTAACCCAAGTTGCTACCCTTGCTTAATTTTTACCGCAGAGGCGCGGAGGACACGGAGAAATTCATCAAAAACGCTGCGCCCTCTGCGTCTCGGCGGTTCAAAACAGTCAACATTTTTTACCGCAGAGGCGCGGAGGACACGGAGAAATTCATTAAAAACGCTGCGCCCTCTGCGTCTCGGCGGTTCAAAACAGGCAACATCCTTCTTCCCTTTTGAAGGCGGCAACTTGCGTTATTTAACCCAAGTTGCCCCCCTCGCTT
>DAOTZP010000070.1:0-4070 GCA_034434265.1 Anaerolineales bacterium
TTTATCAGAAGGAGAAATGCCATGAAAAAAACTGTCAGCCGCATTTTGTATTTGTTTGTTATTCTTTCAATTTTGCTGGCGCAAGCGGGGACAGAAACAGCGCGGGCGCTCACCTTTACTGTCAACAGTACGGCAGATGATGTGGACAACAACCCCGGCGACGGGGTTTGCTTGACAAGCGGAGGAAAATGCACCCTGCGCGCCGCAATACAAGAAGCAAACGCCTACTCAGGAACAGATGAAATTCAACTGCCCGCTGGCGCGTATGTCTTAACTTTAACCGGCGCAAACGAGGACGCTTCCGCAACAGGCGATTTGGATATCGCCTCCAATCTCATGATTACCGGCGACGGGGCAAATACAACCTACATCATGGGAGCTTCCAGCGAAGGCAGCGGAACCGACCGCGTA
This sequence comes from Anaerolineales bacterium, assembly GCA_034434265.1. GTDB lineage: Bacteria > Chloroflexota > Anaerolineae > Anaerolineales > Villigracilaceae > Villigracilis. The sequence continues at coordinate 412 of DAOTZP010000070.1, forward strand.
TTTGACATCGTAAGCGGCACATCCACCATCTCCGATGTGACGATTAAGTACGGCAACCGCTCCGGCTCAACCGCCTCAACCGACTTGGGCGGCGGCGTGCGTGTGCAACTGGGCGCAACACTCACGCTGTTGGACAGCGAAGTAATCCATAACAAGTCAGGCGTGGGCGACGGCGGCGGGATTCATACCGCGGGATTTTTAAACATTGAACGTTCCACAATCGCATACAACACATCGGAAGATGCGGGCGGGGGCATTTATGTAGCCGTCGGCGGCGGAGCAAACATAACCAACAGCACCATCAGCGAAAACACGGCAAGCGCAGGCGGCGGAGGCGGCATTCGCTATGACGGCTCCGGCACGATTATCAATACCACAATCACAAACAACAGATTGGATGTGGATGGCGACGCCGCCGGTTTATATGTATCCGGCTCGCTTTCCATCACAAACTCAATTGTGGCAAACAGCGAGAACGCCGCGCCGCACAGCAACACGCCGTATGACTTAACCGTTGCAAGCGGAACCTTAAGCGGCTCGTATAACTTGATGGAAACCTTTCAAGGATTTACGCCGGATAGCAGCGACATCACCGGCAGCGACCCGGAACTGCTTTCATTAACAAACAACGGCGGAAACACGCGAACCCATGCGCTGCAAGATACCAGCCCGGCCATTAACGCGGGAACAATAAGCGGATGCCCGGCAATTGACCAACGAAAAGTGGACCGCGACGCCGCCTGCGATATTGGCGCGTATGAGTATGTTCCCCTTCCCGCTGTGCTAAACATTACGCGCATGAACTCCAACCCCACCAGCCTTGCCGTTGTCGGCTTCAAACTGGTCTTTAACAAACCTGTCACCGGTGTGGATGTATCAGACTTTGACGTGACCACAACCGGCGACCTCACCGGCGCAAGCGTCATCAGCGTAAGCGGCAGCGGCGCGCAATACGTCATTCATGTGGATACCGGCGAAGGCGAATACGGAACGGCGCGTTTGGATTTAATTGACGATGGCAGCATCAAAGACTCATCCGACAACACGCTCGGCGCGGATTTTACATCGGGCGAAGCGTATGACATTATCCGCGCGCCTTTCCCCACCCCGCAAGACGTGCAAGCCTACATCAAAGCATCCAACACCGAAAGCAACGACCACTTTGGCGCAATTGCCCTGGATGGCGATACGCTGGTTGTCGGCGCGCCCTTTGAAGACAGTAACGGCACAAGCGAAACGGATAACTCGCTTGCAGATTCCGGCGCGGTGTATGTCTATATCCGCAAGGGAACGGTTTGGATGCCGCAAGCGTATTTGAAAGCCTCCAACCCCGGCAGCGGCGATTATTTTGGCGCGTCAGTCGCGTTGTGCGGCGATACACTGGTGGTTGGCGCGCCCAATGAGGACAGCACAACTTCGGGGGTCAACTCCACGCCCGATGACTTTGGCAACAACGAAGGCGCGGCGTATATCTTTAAGCGCAACGCATTCGGCATCTGGACTCAGGAAGCCTACCTGAAAGCCTCCAACCCCGGAACGGAATATTACTTTGGCTCCGCAGTGGATGTGAAAGACGACGTTATTGTCATCGGCGCATACGGCGAAAGCAGCGCGGGCAGTTCATCCGGCGCGGCGTATGTGTTCAGTTACAGCGGTTCCGTCTGGGCGCAAGAAGCATACTTGCAGGCTTCCAATCCCGAAGCAGGCGACCAATTTGGCAAGGATGTCGCCATCTCCGAAAACACCATCCTCATCGGCGCGGATGGGGAAGACAGCAACGCAACCGGCGTAAACGGCAACGAGTCGGATAATTCCGAATCCAATTCCGGCGCGGCGTATGTCTTCACCTTCAACGGCTACGGATGGATGCAGCAAGCGTATCTCAAATCGTCCGATACGCAAAGCAACGGCTATTTTGGCGCATCGGTGGATATTGACAAAGATACCGCCGTAATTGCCGCGCACGGAGAGGACAGTTTGCAAGGCTATGTGCATGTGTTCACCCGCGCAGGCATCACATGGGATTTTCAAGAAAAATTAGCGGCATCCAACCCAAGCAGCGGAGACAGCTTGGGTGAAGGGGGCGTAGCCATAGAAGGCGATGCGATTATCGCCGGCTCGCAATACGAATGCAGTAACGCCACCGGAATTAACGGCAATCAGTCGAACACTTCCGCGTGCGGCGCGGGCGCGTTATATCTCTACACCCGCAGCGAGGGCGCGGATTGGAGTCAACAGGCATACATCAAAGCGTCCAATACCGAGGCATCGGACTCCTTTGGCTATTCGCCAGCCATTTCAGAAGAAACAATTGCAGCCAGCGCATTGCTTGAAGACAGCGGCGCAATAAATATCAACGGCATTCAAACCGATAATTCCGCATCCGATTCGGGCGCGGTGTATGTATATGGCATTGCCCCGCACTTGCTGGTCAACAGCGAAGGGGATGAAAATGACACATCCCCGGGCGATGGCGAATGTATCACCTCCGGAGCGGTTTGCACGCTCCGCGCCGCCATTCAAGAAACAAACGCGCTGGGCTGGGCAAGCCGCATGGGAATCAAGTTTGATGTTGGCGCGCCCATCATGCCCCTCTCGCCGCTGCCCGACATTACCGCCCCGGTGGATGTGGACGGGGAAGACATCGCGGATGTCATTCTGGATGGAAGCAACGCCGGTTCCAGCGCGGATGGACTCCGCCTCAACAGCGCAGGCAGCCGAATCTCTCACATCACCATCAAAAACTTTGGCGGCACAGGCGTCACCGTTGTAGATAACGCCGCCAACACCAAAAGTGTCATCCTGAATAACAGCATCTACAACAACGCCGCGCTGGATATTGACCTCGGCGGCGACGGGCTGACGCTCAATCATGAAGGCTTTGCCGCTGGGCCAAATAATTATTCCAATTTCCCCGTGCTTAACCTTGCCATCACAGATGGAAGCGCCTTGTACGTTGCGGGCAGGCTGGACGGCGCAGATAACACCCCCTATTTGATTAATATCTACTCAAATGATGTCTGCCACTCTTCCTACTTTGGCGGCGGGCAAACGCCCATTGACTCGTTTATTGTCACGACAAACACAAATGGAAACGCCCGGTTTGCGGAAAAAATCAACGTGGCGGGCATTGAAGAACCAAGCGGCATCACCGCCACCGCAACCAGCGTTTCGGATGGAACGTCCGAGTTTTCCTTTTGCCGTCCGGTTGCCACCTCCAATCTCAACTGGGTGCGCGCGCAGGAAATGGAAAGCGAAACGCCAGAGTCTCAATACATCACTGAATGGCTGCAGGAAAAATGGTTCAAAATCCCCGTGCAGCCAAACGGCACAATCAAAGTAACGCTCAACGCGCAGCGCGGCGCCGCGCTTACATTGCACAGTGACCCGAATGACATTTATAACGAAATCATCAATCCAAGTGGAACTGAAGAAGAAATCAGCGCTGATTTGTCCGGCGCTGCCTTCTTGCCCTCCGGCTCACTGCCTTCGGGGTCTTTACCTTCCGGCTCGTTGCCTTCCGGCTCACTGCCCTCCGGTTCATTGGAGACTGGTTTCCTGCCCTCCGGCTCGCTGCCTTCGGGGTCGCTACCCTCCGGTTCATTGCCTTCCGGCTCGCTGCCTTCCGGCTCACTGCCGCCGCGCTATCTGCCCTCCGG
>DAOTZP010000071.1:0-2797 GCA_034434265.1 Anaerolineales bacterium
AACGGGCAGGGACCGGAAATGTTTTTTATGTCGCCTTATGAAAGAGGCAACGCGGCATTTACGCTGGACCTGACGGAAAAACTTCCCATTGGACAAAGTTATGAGGAAAAATTCCGCGCGCCATGGCGGGATGCCGATGGCAGGTATTACGGGCTGCCTTATGTCGGCGTAATTCAAGGCGTGTACTATAACAAGGAAATCTTCAATAAATTAAATCTGCCCATTCCCCAAACGTGGGAGGATTTTCTCTCCGTGTCTGAATCCATCAAGCAAGCCGGTTATACGCCGATTGCAAACGGCATGATTGAAAGCGAAGAAAACGACTTTTTCATGAGTCTGGCGGTGAATTTTATCGGAGGCTCCAAAGGACGCGAGCTGTACAACAAGGAACGCTCCCGCTGTTTTAACGACATCAATTCTGTGCGTTCCTTCCAGTCGGTGCTGGATATGGTTCCCTACATGAGCGAAGATTTCTTGCAGACGAATTCATACACCAGCAAGCAGCGTTTTATCAATCAAGATGCGGCGATGTTGTTTGGCGGCTCATGGGATGTGGGGTACTTCTCCGAGTTTGCAAAATTTGACTGGGGCGTATTTGCGCCGCCCGCGCCGGATGCTTCCAGAACTTATATCATCTTTCAACCTGATATTGCCATTGGCATTAATAAACGCATTTCCACTGAAAAACAGCAAGCCGCTTTGCAGTTTTTGAAATGGCTGATGCGCAAGGAAAGTTTGAACATGAGTTTGAAAGTGCTGCCGGGCTTTTATCCGCTCATCTCACTGCCGCTTGACCCCGTTGATAACCCGCATAGCGCGCAATTCCAGCAGCTCGCGGCAGAGTACCCAACCGATGTGCGCTGGGCATATTCTGAAATTTCGGTCACAAATCAAATGCCGACCGCCGCAAGCCTGATGCGAAAAGGACAATACGACATGGTGGCGCATGGCATTACGCCCCAGCAAGCCGCAGACTTTTTGCAAAACGGCTTGGCGCAGTGGTATGCTCCCGCGCAATCCTGCACACGGTAATTGCAATCAACCGCGCTGCTTACTGATAGTGATAGAATCAAATTCATTTGAAATATTCTGCGGAGAACAACCATGACCGACCAAAATCAACTTTGGATTGAAAAAGACAAAAAGCAACTGCATCCCGTGTATCACCCCAAGTCTCACGCCAACCCGCTGGTGATTGAACGCGGCGAGGGAGTCTGGCTCTATACCGCCGACGGGCGGAAAATCCTCGACGGCATGGCGGGACTGTGGAACGTGAACGCGGGCTACGGGCGCGAGGAGCTCGCCCAAGCCGCCTACGAGCAAATGAAGAAGATGTCCTTCACGTCCAACTTTGCGGGCATGACCAACCTGCCCTCCATTCAACTCGCGGATAAACTCGCGGGCTTCGCCTACGAAGGGCTGAACACCACCTTCTTCACTTCCGGCGGCTCGGAGGCAAATGACTCCGCCTTCAAAACCGCGCGCTATTACTGGAAGCGCAAAGGCAAGCCCGGCAAATACAAAATCATCGCGCGGAAGGGCGCGTATCATGGCATTACCCTCGCGGCGACTTTCGCTACGGGGCTGGAAAAATATCACACGATGTTCGGTCCCGCGCTGGAGGGCTTTGTTCACATCCCCGCGCCGAATCCATATCGCTATGAAGGAAAACTCAACGCGGGCGAGACCGTCGGTCAAGCCGCCGCGCGCGAACTGGAAGAAGCGATTCTGCGCGAAGGCGCGGACACCATCGCGGCGTTCATCGCCGAGCCGGTCATGGGCGTGGGTGGCGTGATTGTTCCGCCCCCCGATTATTTCCCCCTCGTCCGCGAAATTTGCGACAGGCACGAAATTCTCTTCATCGCGGATGAAGTCATCACGGGCTTTGGGCGCACGGGTGAGTGGTTCGCGCTCAGCCATTGGAACGTCAAGCCCGATATTCTGTGCTTCGCCAAAGCCGTCACCAGCGGATACGCCCAACTGGGCGGAATGCAAATCTCCGACGCAACCCGCGAGACGATGGAATCCGCGCCCGATACCGAAGCGTGGATGCACGGCTACACCTATTCGGGTCACGCGATGGCTTGCGCGGTGGGACTCAAGAATATCGAAATCATGGAGCGCGAAGAATATCCCAAACGCGCAAAAGAACTCGGTCAGCGTTTGCTTGCCGGATTGAAAACCCTCGCGGAATTTCCCTTTGTCGGCGACGTGCGCGGACTTGGCTTGGTCTGCGGCGTGGAAATTGTCGCGGACAAAGAATCCAAAACCCCCGACCCGGCGCTGACCATGAAGATTTTCAAAGCCGCCGAGCAAAACGGACTCCGCTCGCGCCCGCTGGGCAACACGCTCGCCTTCTCTCCGCCGCTTTCCATCAACGAAGAGGAAGTGGATGAGATTGTAAAAAGACTCGGCGCGGCGATGGATGGGGTGGGGTAGATGGAGATTGGAGATTGGTAATTGGTAATTGGTGATTGGTAATTGGAGATTGGTAATTGGTGATTGGTGGTTGGTAATTGGAAATTGGTGATTCTCCATTCATTGAGAATATCCCATTCGCCAAAACACAAGGGATGAAGGATGAAAGATGAAAGATGAAAAAACCATCCTCGAATAAAACCACGAATACTCGAAGACTTGCCCGTCTGTATTCGTTGTATTCGTGTTGTATTCGTGGACGGTCTTCCCCATCCGTTCCCTATCCGTTGACAACCCCATCCGTGAATCCGTGAAAGAGTCCGCTTATGACCCACCACACCGCCCTTGACCGCATTCGCCAAGCCGCCGAAACCAAAGC
>DAOTZP010000072.1:0-3545 GCA_034434265.1 Anaerolineales bacterium
CGTATGTTAAAGAAGTTGCGGGCGTGAAACTGGTCACGCTGGATGAGTTGCTCGCGCAAGCGGATTACATCAGCCTGCATTTGCCCAAAACCAAAGAAACCGCGAACATGATAGGCGCGGAACAATTCGCCAAGATGAAAAAAGGCGTGCGGATTGTGAACGCGGCGCGCGGCGGAATCATTGACGACAACGCCCTGTATGACGCGCTCACCAGCGGAAAGGTCGCAGGCGCGGCGTTGGACGTCTTCGCCGAAGAACCGCCCACCGATTGGAAAATCATCAAGCTGGATAACGTGATTGCATCCCCGCACATCGGCGCTTCCACCAAAGAAGCGCAAGCCCGCGTCGGCGCGGAAGTGGCGCAGAAGTTGATTGAGTTTGCGAAGAAATAAAAAAATCTCCAATTACCAATTACTACTTACTGGTAATTGGTAATTGGTAATTGAGGTATCCATGAAAGTTATTGAAGACATCGGCATTCAAATTCCCCAAATCTATTTGCCCAAAAAGGGCGTGGACCTTTCCAAGTGGGCGGTCATCGCATGTGACCAATTTACATCCGAACCTGAATATTGGCATGAGGTAGAAAAGTTCGTCGGCGATGCGCCTTCGACTTTGCGATTAACTTTCCCCGAAGTGTATCTCGAAGACGCGGATAAAGAAACGCGCATCCAAAACATTCAAGCATCCATGAAGAAATATCTGGATGACGGAATCCTTGAACCGCATGAAGGCTTTGTGTATGTGGAAAGAACTGTCGCGGGCAAAACGCGCAAGGGCGTTATGTTGTGCCTTGACCTTGAACGCTATGACTATCACAAAGGCTCGTCCAGTTTAATCCGCGCGACGGAAGGGACGATTGAAGACCGCCTCCCCCCGCGCATCAAAATCCGCGAAGGCGCGGCGCTGGAATTCCCGCACATCCTCGTGTTGATTGACGACCCAAATCACACCGTCATTGAACCGCTCGGCGCGGCAAAGACTCAGTTCGAGAAACTCTACGACTTCGAGTTGATGCTCGGCAGCGGACATCTCGCGGGTTACGCGGTCAATGCTGAATTTGAGAACAAAATTGTCGAAGCCCTGCGCGGACTTGCAAACCCCGAAACTTTTTCCGCAAAATATGGCATCAGCAAAGACGCGCCTGTTTTGTTGTTTGCAATGGGCGACGGCAATCACTCGCTTGCCACCGCCAAAGCCATTTGGGAAAAAAACAAAGCCCAAGTCGGCATGGAGCATCCTTCGCGCTATGCGCTGGTGGAAATTGAAAACGTCCACGACGACGCGCTGGAATTCGAGCCGATTCACCGCGTGATTTTTGGCGTGAAAAAGGATGTCATCGGCGAGATGAAAAACGCCTTCGGCGACAACTTCAACTATTTCGATGTTGCCAGCCCCAACGAAATGATTCGCCGCGTGGAAAACGCCGGGGAAGAGAAACAGCTCATCGGCTTTATCGGCGGCGGCAGACAGTTTGGGATTATTGAAATTTCCAACCCTGCATTAAACCTCGCGGTGGGAACTTTGCAAAACTTCCTCGACGACTTCATTAAAAATGGCGGCGCGGAAAAGATTGACTACGTTCACGGCGAAGATGTGGTGGAAAAACTCGCGCTGCAACCCGGCAACGCGGGCTTTTACCTCGCGGGAATGCACAAGTCCGATTTGTTCAAAACCGTAATTCTCGACGGCGCGCTTCCGCGCAAAACTTTCTCAATGGGCGAAGCGAAAGAAAAGCGGTTTTACATGGAAGCAAGAAAGATAAGTTAAAAAGTTTGCAAATTGGAAGGTTTGAAGGTTAACTTTCAAACCTTCCAATTTTTTAACCTTCCAACCTTCCAAACAACCGTTCCAGCGCATTTTCAAAATCATCGGGATGCGGCGCGGTAAATTTGACTCTTTCATTGGTCGCAGGGTGGTCAAACGATAAATGACAGGCATGTAACGCAGGCCGTTTGATAATGTTCGTTTCAGGCGCGGAGTAGAGCGTATCGCCCAATAGCGGATGTCCCAGCGCATACGCATGAACGCGGATTTGGTGCGTGCGTCCCGTCATCGGCGAAGCTTCCACCAGCGCGGCGCCTTCCGCCAGTTCGGGGGAAAATTGAATGGATTTCAACACCCTGAACTTCGTTTCGGCGCGGACTCCGTTTTTATCATCCACCATTGTTCTGTGTTTATGTCCCACGTTCACGCGCAGTGGAAATTTTGTCACGCGCTCTTTCCAACCGGGGACTCCCACTGTGATGGCGCGGTAAACCTTTTCAACTGTATGCTTTTCAAATTGAATATTGAGCGAGCGGTGCGCGTCTGCGGTGAATGCAAAAACCATCACGCCGCTGGTGAATTTATCCAAGCGATGAACAACCCAGACTCGCCCAAATTGCTCTGCCAGCATCTTCATCAAATACGGCGCGTTCTTATCCCAGCCTTCGGGCAGCACGGAAAGACCGGCAGGCTTGTTCAACACAAGGATATGATTATCTTGATAAATAACTTCCATGCGAAGGATTAAACCACAGATTTCGGTTTATACTATCCGCATGGAAAACACCCCCGCCCCCCCCAACCCAAACTTCATCGATTCGCTTTTGCACCCGCTGGCAATTCCCATCCGCAAACTGCTCACCCGCGCGGGGCGAATCGAATTAAACAAAATTTTGATTGACGATGAAGAAAACATTCTCGAAGCGCTCAAATCCGGCGTAAAAGTGGAGTCGATTTACTACGCGGGCGAAGAACGCATCAGCGAAGACTTTCGCAAAAAAATTCCTGTCGGCATCCCCGTGTATGAAGTGGCAAAACGCACCACCAAAAAATTATTCGAGAACGATAAAATCTCGCGCATTTTTGCCATTGCCGAAACCCCGCCAGCCTTAACGCTCGATGTGTTAAAAAGCATTCAAAAAGATGTCGTTGTGCTGGAAGATTTAAGCATCTCCGGCAACATTGGCAACATTACGCGCACTTCGCTTGGGCTGGGAGTCGGCGCAATTGTACTGCTTAACATGGACCCGGTTGACCTGTACGACCGCCGCCTTATCCGCGCCAGCAGAGGGTATCTCTTCGCCATGCCGATGGTCGCCGCCTCCACCAGCGACCTGCTCGACTACTGCAAAAAAAACAACGAGATGCTGCTCGTCACCACAATGGACGCGGAGAAAACAGTCGGCGAAATTGCATCCATTCCGCGGCGGTTGTTGATTGTGTTCGGCAGTGAAAAAGACGGCTGCTCGCCCGAAGTCGAAAACGCAGCTTCGCTCAAAGTCCGCATTCCCATCACGCGGGTGGAATCGCTCAACGTCTCCGCTTCGGCGGGCATTACGCTGTACAACCGCATCGGCTTCAATCAATCGTAGGAACTTTTTCATCCGCGCTTCGTCTGACAGGAAGAATGGAGACAACATGAAAAAGATACTTTTCCTCACCCTGATTGTTTTTTTGACGACCGCCTGCGCGTCCGTTTCTTCGCCCGACCTTTCCGGCGAATGGCAACTGGAATCCTACGGCGATGCGGCATCCCCCACCCCCGCCCTCCCCGGCGT
>DAOTZP010000073.1:0-1798 GCA_034434265.1 Anaerolineales bacterium
GCAGGACGCGCATGTCAAAACCGAGATTGAGATACACAATGCCGTTGGTGAACAGGTCATGGTACAGCGTGGTCACGCCGTCATGTTCGCTGACTTCAATGGGCAGCGTTTTATTTTGTTTATCGAGGTCTTCCAACTTAAGCATTGGCAGGGTTGCCAGCGCTTCGGGGCTGTTGGGCGTTTCCTGCAATTCTTTGAGCGCGCGCGTTTCTTCAAGAACTTTTTCCAACTTCTTGTCGTTCATCTTTTTGCGGGCTTTTTCCAGCCGCGCTTTTTCATCCGCTTCCTGTTTTTGACCCAATTCGGGGTCGGGAACTAAACGCAGCGTGGAGCGATAGGGGTTATTAAGCAAATATTTTTTGATGAGTTTTTCAAAATAGCGGTTGTCTTTGGCAAGTTTCTCTTTGATTTTTGCAATCGGTTTTTCAAACATGAGCAGTTTGAAAGGCGAGTCGTCATATATCCATGTCGTCATGGCGCGCAGGTACATGCTCAACCCGCGCGGGAAGCCGCCCGTATTGTTTTCGCGCAGGCGAAATTCGATGGTGTTCAACGCGGCGGCGGTGGTATCGGGGTCAATGCCGTCGCGGACGAGAGCCGCCAGCGTGTCGAGAATCAACGCTTCGACCTTTTCGCCGTCTTCCGCGCGGATGCCTTTCAAGCCCGTTGAGAAGATGTTTTCGCGCACGCTCACTTCCATGCCAATGCCTGCCAAATCTTCGCCCAAGCCTGAATCCATCAGCGCTTTTCGCAGCGGCGAGGCGGGCGTGCCAATGAGAATGTGGGCGAGGATGTTCATGCTGAACGCGAGGACGGGGTTGCTTTTATCGGGCAGCGCCCAGTTAACCGTGAGGTAATGCTTTTTGCTGTAATCGGAATCCGCGTCCACTTGATAGGGGCGTTTCACATACTGCGGTTTTTTGAAAGGTTTAAGCGCGGGAATTTTTGATTTCACCTTAAGCGGCTTGTAGCCTTGCAAATATCCATCCATTAACTTTAAGCGCGCTTCGGGGTCGTCGTTGCCGTAAAAGAAAATGTACGAATTGGAAGGATGGTACAACGTTTGATAAAACTTGACGAAATTTTTATACGTCAAATCGGGGATGTGGCGCGGGTCGCCGCCGTAATCCAACCCGTACACATGCTTGGGGAAAAGCGACTGAAAGACCGCCGTTTCGAGCAAACTATCGGGGTCGGAGTACACCCCTTTCATTTCATTGAACACCACGCCTTTATACGCGAGCGGCTCGTCTTTGCTGTTCAGTTCGTAGTGCCAGCCTTCCTGCATCAAAGTCGTTTCGCTGATAAGCGGATGCAGCGCCGCGTCCATATATACGTCAATCAGGTTGTAAAAGTCTTGCAGGTTTTGGCTTGCAACGGGGTACACGGTTTTATCGGGGTACGTCATCGCATTGACAAACGTCGCCAGCGAGCCTTTGAGAAGTTCCACAAACGGCTCTTTGACGGGATATTTTTTCGAGCCGCCCAAGACGGAATGTTCGAGGATGTGGGGAACGCCTGTGGAATCAGGCGGCGGCGTGCGAAAGCCGATGGAAAAGACTTTATTTTCATCATCATTAACAACGGAGAGCAACTGCGCCCCGCTTTTGTGTTTGTATAAATAAGCGAGTGATTTTAATTCGGGAATGTTTTGTTTTTTAATGAGCTTGAAATTGTGCGCCATATAAAAAGTCCTTTGCGATGTTCAATTTTTAACCTTTAGTTTGCCGCCGTTAAACCTTAAAACTTTCCAGCGCCCGGCGCGCCAAAACCGCCGCAATTTCCATGCGGTATTCCG
>DAOTZP010000074.1:0-4295 GCA_034434265.1 Anaerolineales bacterium
CGCGGGAAGACTTAAAACGCGAGCGCGTCTGGCTGAATCGCTATGAAGATGGGGTTCCCTACACGGTGGATGTGCCGCGCATTCCCGCGCATCATCTTTTGCGTTCTTCCGTGCGGCGTTTCCCAAACCATGCTGCCATTTACTTTGAAGGGGCAAAACTTTCGTATCGAAAACTCAACCACGAAGCGAATCGCTTTGCCAACGCGCTGCTTGCGCAAGGGCTGGCAAAAGGCGCGCGCGTTGCCTTGCTTTTGCCGAACATTCCGCAAATGGTCATTGGCTTTTATGGCGCGCTAAAAGCGGGCGCGGCGGTTGTCTTGATTCCGCCCATGACCGAGCCGGAAGAATTGATTCGTCAGATGAAGGACGCCGAGGTCAGTTTGCTTGTAACGCTCAAAACATGGTCGGCGCTTGCGCAACAAATTCAGCGCGAGGCGGGGATTCCGCATCTGGTATTGACTGATGGCGCGGAGTATCTTTCCCCGTTGAAGTATTTGATTTCCCGCTGGCGCAACCGCGATTTGACCGTGCCGAATGCTTTGCACTGGAACCGCTGGCTTGGGGCGCAGGGCAAACAATCGCCCGCTGTGGAAGTGAAGCCCGAAGATTTAGCCGCGCTCATCTACACCGGCGGCACAACATCGCAGGCAAAGGGAGTCATGCTCTCGCATCGCAATCTGGTTGCGAACGCTTTGCAAACCCGCCATTGGCTGCCCGATGCAAAAGAAGGACGCGAAAAATTTTTATGCGTTGTGCCGTTCTTTCACAGTTACGGCTTGACTGCCGCGCTCAATGTTCCCGTCTCGCTTGGCGCGGCGTTGATTCTCAAAACGCAATTTCAAACTTTGGATGTGTTGAAGACCATCAAAAAATACAAGCCGACGATTTTTCCCGGCACACCGAATATGTATGTTTCCATTAACAATTTTCGCGGCGTGCGGAAATATGGCATTCAATCCATCAGGGTGTGCATCAGCGGGTCTGCGCCGCTGCATGTGGAAGTGCAGGAGGAATTTGAAAAACTCACCAAAGGCAAATTGGTGGAAGGCTACGGCTTGACCGAGGCTTCGCCCATTACGCACGCCAACCCGCTGGGAAAGAATCGCAAAGTGGGCAGCATTGGCGTGCCGCTTCCTTCCACACATGCCGCCGTAGTGGACTTGGTGAACGGCACAAGGGAAGTGGAACCCGGACAAATTGGCGAGCTCGCCGTGCGCGGTCCGCAGGTGATGATGGGATACTGGAAGAATGAGCAAGCCACGCGCCAAGTCCTCACCGCAGACGGCTGGCTGCTGACCGGCGACGTGGCGCAAATGGATGAAGACGGATACTTCCGCATCATTGCGCGCAAGGCGGATATGTGGTATCCCGAAAAGCCCGGCAACCCCGCTTTTCCGCGCGATGTGGAAGAAGTGATTTATGAAATTCCGCAAGTGAAGGAAGTGACCGTCGTGGCGGTGGCGGGACATCCCTTTGCGTTTGTCATTGCGGGCAGGGAAAAACCCAGCGCCGATTCCGTGCTGGCGTATTGCAAACGCCGCCTGCCGCCCGCGCTTGTTCCGCGCTTTGTGATTTTTGTGGATGATTTTCCGCGCACGTTCATTGGCAAAGTATTAAGACGCGAACTTGCAAAACGCTATGGAAAACAAATTGCCAGCGAATAACGCATCACTTTATGAACACAGCCGAACATAACGCAATTAACTATCAAGTCTCGGTTCTTGAAAACCATCAAACCGTTAACTACGTTCAACAGGGGGAAGGCGCCCCCGTCATCCTCACGCACGGGCTGGCAGCCTCGCTGCACGATTGGGACGACCTGCTCCCCGAACTTTCAAATTCGGGGTATGCCGGGTACGCGCTTGATTTGCTTGGTCATGGCGAAAGCGAAAAACCCGAACATCATCACGCCTATACATTTGAAAAAGTCTTTGAACATTTTTCCTTGTGGATTGATTCCTTAAATCTTTCCGCGCCGCCGATTTTGATTGGTCATTCGCTGGGCGGCGGGTTGTCTTTGCAATATGCGCTGCAACATTCGCAGCGAGTCCGCGCTTTGGTTTTAATCAACCCGTTTTATGACCTGCGTCAACTGCCGCCGTTTTTGCGTTTTGCGTTTCGCCGAAAATTAATTAACACAACGTTGATTGACCGTACTCCCTACCGTTTATTCCGCCTGATGGTGGATATGACCAGTTTCAATCTCCATCTTGGTCAGCGCGAAACGCACGTTCTTCCGGAACACATCCGCTATCAAACCGCGTTGGATTACAAACGCGCCTCTTCGGGAATTTACAACATCCCGCGCACCATGCCAGATTTGACCGAAAATTTGACGCGGATTTCACAGCCGACTTTGCTGCTGTGGGGGCAGCGCGACCAAACCCTAAACGCGGATTCCTTTTCCCGCCTGCGGACTCTGCTCCCCAACGTTGTCTCATCCCAAAGTTTTTCCGCGTGCGGGCATGTGCCGCATCAATGCCATCCTGAAAAACTCAACCCGCATGTGATACGGTTTTTGAATTCCTTATCTTAACGCAAGTTGCCGCCTTCAAAAAAATAGGGAGTTCGCTTGTTTTGAACCGCAGAGCCGCCGAGTTCGAAGAGTTTTTAATGAATTTCTCCGTGTCCTCCGCGCCTCTGCGGTAAAAAAATAAGAAGGGTAGCAACTTTGGTTATCTTAAAAAATCGAAAGCCGTCATTTTTTAAGAAAAATTGAAACCAATGTACTACTTGACAATGGGGGGGGCTGTGCTAAAATGCCGCACACCATAGCCACATATACGGGGATGCAGCGCTGTAACGCCCATATCTGGCTATAACATTTGTTCTATAAATCCCGAAAGGTTATTCAATGCGTTGCCCATATTGCAAGCACCATGACTCAAAGGTGCTGGATACATCCCACGATGCCAATGGCGGAATTCGCCGCCGACGCGAATGTCAGAAATGCCGCCAGCGCTTCAGCAGCTACGAGCGCCCGATTCTCGCCACGCCCTTGCTCATTAAACAAGACGGAACGCGCGAAGAGTTCGACCGTGAGAAACTGGCGCGCGGCATCCGCATCTCGTGCGCCAAGCGCCCTGTATCCGCAGCGGATATTGAACGCATGATTGGTCAGGTGGAATCGCGCCTGCAAAAGCTGGGCAAAGCCGAAGTTTCATCGCGCGTGGTGGGCGATTTGGTGATGGAAACCTTGAAGGAAGTGGACCAAATTGCCTACATCCGCTATGCGATTGTGTATTTGGGTCTGGACGACCTCCAATCCATCCGCAGCGAAATAGACCATTTGCTTGAAAGTTAATTTTCAAAAAAGACACGCCTCTCCGCTTGGGAGGGAGTGTCTTTGTTGTCCTTAAAAATAATTTCAAGAGGAGAATTTTATGACTGCCAAAACCAATGATAAATTAAAATACGGGCTGCTGCCCACCATTCCCATGCCGGAAGGACTGCCAAAAGCGCAATTGACCGACAATGCGCGTCAGGTGTTGATGAAGCGCTACGTCCGCCGCGGGGATGACGGCAAACCCGTTGAAACCGTCGAGGAGATGTTCTGGCGCGTTGCCTACCATGTCGCCAAAGTGGAAGAGCAATGGGGCGCGGATGTTTTCCAGCGCACGGTGGAATATTATCATTTGTTAAGCAGCAAGAAGTTTTTCCCCAATTCTCCCACCTTTACCGGCGCCGGCACTCCGCTGGGGCAGCTGGCAGCCTGCTTTGTGCTGCCCATCACCGATGATATGGGACGCGACAGCGCGGGCATTTTTCAAACCCTGCGCGACGCGGCTTTGATTCAACAAACCGGCGGTGGCAATGGTTTTTCCTTTTCGCGCCTGCGCCCCAAAGGTTCTTTTGTAAGGACTTCCTCCGGTCAAGCCACTGGACCTGTGGGTTTCCTCCGCGTGTATGACCATGCCTTTGGCGAGGTGGCACAAGGCGGGACAAGGCGTGGGGCCAATATGGCTGTCTTGCGCGTGGACCACCCGGATGTGGAAGAATTCATCCAAAGCAAAATTAATGAGAATCAAATCACCAACTTTAATATTTCCGTCGGCATTACCGATGCGTTTATGCGCGCCGTTAAGAATGACGAAGAGTGGGAACTGCGCTTCCCCGATTTGGCGGACGTGAAGGAACACGGTTTTAGCGGCACGCTGGAACAAGCCGAAGAAAAAGGAATCAAAATTAATACTTATAAAAAAGTGCGCGCGCGCGAATTGTTCGACAAGATTGTGAAGCAGGCGCATCACAACGGCGAGCCGGGCGTTTTATTCCTCGATGCCGCCAACCGCGCG
>DAOTZP010000075.1:0-15002 GCA_034434265.1 Anaerolineales bacterium
AATCGGGTCGCCGCAGCCATAGCTGACGCTGGAAATGTTCCCGGGAACACTGTTGAGCAAATTCACCGGGTACAGGCTGTTTTCGGCGGCGCAGCAAGAATCTGAGCCGCAGCATGATGCGCTGCTTTTAATTCGTTCCGCGTAATGTTTGCGGACAGCTTCATGCGTGGGGGTGGGGGATTGGGTCATTGGGTTTCTCCTTATATCGAAATTTATCTATGGGTTTGGGTAAAATAAATAGATGTTTGTCTATTTATTCTGGTAAAAAAAAAGCCGTCAGCGGTTAACGACTTTCATTACCGCGTTGGTGGCTTTTTCTTCGGGGGCAAACTTAATCATCAATTGACCGCAGCAATATGCAACGCGCTCTTGATTGAGAGAATAGAACGTTTGCTTGCCTTCCTCGCGGATGGTGACCAAACCCGCCTCGCGCAAAATGGCAAGATGATGCGAGACAGTCGGCTGTGAGACATCCAATTTTTCAACAATCTCGGTGACAGACAGCGAATTGCAGCAGCAGAGATTCATAATTTTCTGGCGGGTTTCATCCGAGATGGCTTTGGCAAAGAGTACCGGGTCAAATTTCATATTGATAACTTTCTATGTGTTATTATATTGATAAATGTCTATTTGTCAAGGGCTTTTTTGCTTTTTACAACCCCAGCCAATCGCTTGCCATTTTGGGAAGCTGCGCCGCCGCGCCTTGCCGCGCCGTGCATTGCGGCAGCGATTCAAGGAACATGCGCCCGTATTGTTTTGTCAATACGCGGCGGTCCAAAATTGCCACAACGCCCCTGTCGGATGCGGAACGAATGAGACGCCCAAACCCCTGACGGAATTTCAAAATCGATTCGGGCAGGTAATATTCGTTGAACGAGTCTTCGTACAATTCGGAACGCGCGGCGATAATCGGGTCGGAGGGGACGGCAAAGGGCAGTTTGGTAATCACCACCACAGAGAGCGCGTCGCCTTGCACGTCCACGCCTTCCCAAAAGGAGCGCGTGCCAAGCAGCACGGCGCGTTCTGTCGTCTTGAAAGATTCCAGCAGCGCGTTGGGCGATGTTCCCTCACTTTGTTCAAAGACGAAAATATCCTCGCGCCCCAGCGGACCGGTGATGGCTTGCGCGGTTTTTTTCAATGCCGCGTATGACGTGAACAAAACCAACATTCTTCCGCCGGTTGCTTTTGCCGTGGCGATGATGGTTTTATCGAGCATTTGCTGGTAGTTTGGCGCGTTCGGTTCGGGCATATCATTGGCGACATAAAGCAGCGCGCTGGATTCATAATCAAACGGCGAACCAAGCGCGAGCGTGTCCACTTCATCTGCCGCGAGCGTGTTTTTCACATAGCGAAACTCGCCGTGCGTGGTCAGCGTGGCGGACGCCATGATGACGCATGTTTTTTGATGCCACAAATGTTTTTGCACCAGCGGACCGACGCGCAGCGGCGCGGCATTGAGCGCCAGCTTGTCTCCGCGCGGGTTGACGTCAATCCAATAAATCAACTCGCTGGACGGTTTGTGAATCATGCCCGATGTGGCGGCTTCGGCTTCACTCATGCGGCGCATGAGCGTGCTTAAACTGCCCATCACATCTTCAAGGTTTTCATGACCTTCCGCGTATAAATCGGTAAGCGTTTTGTAAATTTCTTCCAGCGTTTTGAGCAAAATGGAAATCGTGCCGCCGATTTGCTCCCACATCATTTCCACATCGTCCCAGCCTTGCAGCGTGCGCGTAGCGGGGGTGACTCGCAACTGCCAGGTGTAATTGCTGACGGGCTGCCCTTCACGTTGAATGGCAATGAAGTCGCCGAGAATCTTAAAAAATTCTTTTGTCATTTGTTCAAGGCGAAAGGCTTGGTCGGTGGCGCGTTTGGATTTTTGCTGCATCAAGCCAAAATCGGACGGGCGCAGCGCGCTGTGCGCTTCGGTGAGAATTTTTCCCAAAATGCCAGCCGAGCTGCCGCCGAGTTCTTTAAGCATCCGCTCCATATCCGCCTGAGTTAAGCGGAAGGATAAGGCGCTCGTCACCGCGTTTTCCATGTGGTGCGCTTCGTCAATAATCACATAATCAAATTCAGGCAATACTTTGCCGTTGGTTGCCGCGTCGGAGAGCAGCAGCGCGTGATTGACGATGAGCAAGTGCGCGCCTTGCGCCGCCTGTTTTGCGCGTTGAAACGGACACGCGCCGCCCATGCGCGCCATGCAGGTTTCGGTGGTGCAGTTATCGTCTTCGGCGGAGAGGCGGCTCCACACTTCGCGTTCGGTTGGTCCCGTCAGGTTGATTTCGTTGCGGTCGCCGCTGGCGTTTTCCAACTGCCAGACGATGATTTTGGAAAGCACACGCATTTCATTTGCGTCTTTTGGTCCGTTTTTGCGCATGTACTCGAACTTGCGCGGACAAAGATAGTTGCTGCGCCCCTTCAACACCGAAGCGCGCACATCAAGGTTGAGCGCGGCTTGCAGGTCGGGAATATCTTTTTTAATTAATTGGTCTTGCAGGTTAATGGTGTTGGTGGAAATGACCACCCGCGTATTGTTTTGCACGGCAAACAGCGCGGCGGGGACAAGGTAGGCATGGCTCTTTCCCACGCCGGTTCCGGCTTCCACCATCAAGTGATTGCCATTGGAAAGCGCGTTGGCGACCGCCCGCAGCATTTCCACTTGTTCGGGGCGGTGTTCGTATGATTCAAAATATTGCGAGAATAATCCGCCGTATTCCAAAATGGAAGCGACTTCATCGGGATTTAGCGCGACTGGTTCTTCAACAGGTTCGAGGGGAGGGAATTTTGGATGCGCGGAATCAAACCGCCCTGAGTCCCGGCGCGCGGGACGAATTTTTTTCGGCTGGATGCCGTCTTTGGCGCGCAGTCCCAATGCTTGGGCGAAGACCCAGCCCGCGTCCCAATCCACTTGCTCGCTGAGCGTGACGATTTCATCCAGCGTTTCAAGCGGAAGTTCTTTTGCCATTTCCAACAGTTTGATGTAGCACGCGTGCGCGACGCGGGCGTCATCCAATGCGCGGTGGGTGGCGGGGAGCGGAATGTTGAGTTGCTGCCCCAGCGAGCCGAGATTGTAGCGGCTGGCGGTTGGCATTAGGACAGAGGCGAGCTCGTATGTGTCAATGGTTTGGTGATAGGGGAACAAGCCCGCTTTGCGAAGAAAGCCAATATCAAATTTGATGTTGTGACCGAGAATGGGCGCGTCGCCAACGAACGCGGTGAGCGCGTGTTCAATTTCGCGCAGACGCGGCGCTTGGCGCACCATTGCGTTGTCTATGCCCGTCAAGCCGGTGATAAAGTCGGGAATGGGTTTGCCGGGATTGATGAGCGTGGTGAATTCGTCTTCCACGCGCTTGCCGTTGAATTTGACCGCGGCGATTTCGATGATGGCGTCGCGGTTTTCATCCAAGCCTGTGGTTTCAATGTCAAGAGAAACAATGATGGTCATGTTAGAACAAGTGTACCATATTTCAATTTTGCTTTATTTCATCGGGGTTGGGATGCAGCAACAGGTCCATGAGGATGATGGCAAAGAGCCACATGCTTAAGCGATACAGCATTGTGGAAAAAAGCGCGTGCCGGTTAATTGCCCATGTATCGCCAAGGATGGTGGGGATGAGGGTGACGGTGGCGGTGAGGAACATGGTCAGGCTTATCCATGCCCATACGCGCCCTTGCGGGTTTTTCCATGCGTATAGAATCATGCCCGTCAATGAAAGCAGGCTGGCGAGGAATGGCGTGGTGTTTTCGGGGTGCAGGGCGCCGCCAACTTGCATGAGTCTTTCGCGGGTTGGGTTGAGTTCCGGAGCTTTGAAATAAGTTTGTTTGATTTCAATGAACGCGTGTGAAAAGTCCCTGCTGATTTTTTTTAACACATAACCCGGGTGTGTGAGCATAAATTTGATGAAAGCTTTTGACGCGTTCTCGTTGAACCATGCGCGGTATGCTTTGCTGCCCGGTTCGGGCATGCCGTATTGCTTTAACGTTTCCACCCTGGCTGGGTTGGAAAGCAGGTCGTCTTTGTAGATGTTGACCATCTGCACGCGCGAGCGCACGCTTTGGCTTGCGGTGAGCAGCCCCAGCAAAAGAACTGACCCAAGAAAGACAGTTGTGGCAATCAGTTTTTTGTTTTTGCGATATGAAGGGACGAACAGCAGGCAGCCAAGCATAAGCATAATGGACAGCGCGGTGAACAGGTTGGTATCGCGTAAAAATGCCCAGAAGAAGAATACCGCCGCCCAAAGGATGAGCGCCGTATTGATGTTTGCTTGCGGGTTTTCATATATTGAAAATCCGATGTAAATCATTAGCGCAATTTGCAGCGCAAAAAGAGAAAAGGTCAGCGATTCCGCCATGAGAATGCTGTCCCAGTCTGCGATTTGCGGGGTGTAGGCAAATGCAAGGATGAAAGCCGCGCCGAGCAGTTTCATCCACGGGTGGTTGAGTTGCCGCGCAAAGAAAAAAGCAAGCGTTCCCCAGCCAATGATGGAAAAAAACAGTTGCAGAATGACAATGCCTGAAAAGCTGGTCTGTAAAACGCGGCGGGTTGTGTCTGATGAGCCGTTTGCAAGAACTTTGTAACCGCCCTCCGGCTCGAAGATTTTATAAATCAGGTTGGTGGTGAACAACCGCCTGCCGGTCCACATTTGCGCGGAGAAGAGCGGCGCGCGCGATGCTTCCGCGTAACTCATCGTGTCATTGGTTGCAATGGAGATTCTGGGGTCGCCGTACCATTTGATGCGAAAAATGGAAGCAATCAAAATCATCCCCAACACCAGCGCGGTGATGGGGATGGCGGAAAATTTTGCTTTTCGTATGTTCAACATGCGCGTTTTATTTTGAATTGAGCAGGCTGGTAATTTCCGCAATCTGCGCGGAAGATAAGGAGCGGTTTTTTGCGCTTTGCCGTAAAAATTCTTTAAGTTGTTTTAACTTCATGGCGCGAATGGGCGAGTCGCCTTCGTCAATTTCTATGTTGTCATTTGTGAAGACCAGAATCGGTTTAATTTCGGGAATTTCGCCCTCTTTCATATTTTTGGCAAAAAATTTTTTCAAGGCGTTAACTTCATTTTCCGCGTCAAATTCGGGACGTCCCAAGCCCTCCTGCCCAAAGATTTTCATATACGCCTGCATAAAGCCGCCGCCGCTTAAGCGCCAGCGGTTTTTCTTAAATTCCACTTTGCCGCCTTGATGATAAGGCAGCAGCACCCATACGCCCGAAGGCCCCACCAGCAAGTGCGAAACAGGCGAAGCATAGTGGTAGATATTGAATTCGCTGTGCAAGCCTTTCAGCCCGGCATCCAGTTTTTCGTCGGGGCGGGGCGAGCGCCCCCAGCGGTTGCCCATGTACATTCCAATTTGCGTGAGGATGAACCCAATTAATAAACACGCCACGGAGTAGATGAATAAATCCACCCTGGTGAAGGAAATATACATGCCCAGCGCGAGAACCGCGAGCGCGGCAAGGCTAATCCACTGCCCGTATTTTTTGTTGCGTTCAATCAGTTTTTCGTTTTTGATAATCTTCATGAGGTGAGACTCTCTTCAATTGCGGATTTCATTGCGTCCAAAACTTTTACTTCCACGGCTTCTTTTGCCACGCGCACGGCGTTTTTTATGGCATACGCATCCGAACGTCCATGACCAATAAAGACCAGCCCGTTCACGCCCAGCAGGGGCGCCGCGCCCTGCTCGCTTGGGTCAAGCATTTTTTTGATTTCGCCGAGCGCGGGCTTTACCAACAGCCCGCCGATTTTTGTCGTCAAGCCGCCGTTCTTGATGATTTCCTTGATTTTTTCCGTGATGAGTTTTGCCACCGCTTCGGCGGATTTAAGCATGACATTGCCGGTAAAGCCGTCCGTCACTGCAACATCCACCTCGCCGCCGATGACTTCCTTGCCTTCCACGTTGCCGTGATAGTTGATTTTTGCTGCTTTCAGCAAAGGCGTTGCGGCTTTAACCAGTTCATTGCCTTTGCCTTCTTCTTCGCCGTTGGAAAGCAAACCGACTTTGGGATTTTTCACGCCGCGCACTTTTTCCGCATATACGCTGCCCAAAATGGCAAATTGCGCGAGGTTTTCGGGTTTGCAGTCGGGGTTTGCGCCAATGTCCAGCACTACGCAGAATCCTTTTGCGGTGGGGAAGATGGGCGCGAGCGCGGGGCGGTCCACGCCGCGAATGCGCCCGAGGCGGAAGAGCGCGGAAACCATCGCCGCGCCGGTATTGCCCGCCGTGACAAACGCATCCGCTTCGCCTTTCTTCACAAGGTCAATGCCGGCTGCCATCGAATTTTTTGCGTCCTTTGCGCGCGCTTTCAAGACCAACTGCTCGCCTTTATCGTCCATGCTGAGCATTTCAGGCGCGTGAACAACGCGAATGGCGAGACCGTTGGTATTTTGCTTTTCCAAAACGGGCTTGATTTTATTTTCATCTCCTGTCAAAATAATTTCAATGCCATACTCACGCGCGGCTGCCACCGCTCCTTCCACATCCGGCGCGGGGTGTTCGTCGCTTCCCATTGCATCTACCACAATTCTTATCATCATTCTGCTCCTATGATTTTGAAATATGCTTGACAAGTTGCACTTCCTGATTATAATACGCCCTGCTTTTGCGCTGGTGCTGGAATTGGCAGACAGGCACGTTTGAGGGGCGTGTGGCGCAAGCCGTGGAGGTTCAAGTCCTCTCCAGCGCACTACAAATACATGGTTGATAACTTTATCAACCATGTATTGCCTTAACAAGTAAAATGGGGAAAAGAAGTCAAGTTTGAGAAGGTTAGGATATACATAAAAATGAAACTTGGGTATCGAAAAGACATAGACGGACTGCGGGCAATAGCCGTGCTTGCAGTGGTGCTTAACCATGCCGGTTTCCGCGCTTTTGAGGGAGGCTATGTCGGGGTGGATGTTTTCTTTGTGATTTCCGGCTTTCTGATTACCGCAATTATTGCGCGCGAAATTCAAGACGGCGAATTTACAATCTACAAATTTTATGAGCGCCGAATCCGCCGCATTTTGCCCGCCTTGACAGGCTTGACGCTTTTTGTGCTGCTGGCAGGTTTTTTTCTGTATGACGATGAAAAAATAAAAGCGATGGCGAAAAGCATTTTCGCCGCCATGCTGTTTTACTCCAACATTAATTTTTGGATGGAGTCCGGCTATTTTGACGCGCCGTCCCAACTGAAACCGCTTTTGCACACATGGTCGCTGGCGGTGGAGGAACAATTTTATATTGTCTTTCCGCTCCTTATGGTGTTCCTCAGCCGTTTTGGAAACAAAGCCCGAAACTGGAGCCTTTTTGCCATTGCGCTGCTTTCCTTTGGCGCGGCTGTCTATCAAGTCGGCGAAGATGCCGCAACGGCTTTTTATCTTGCCCACTTTCGCGCATGGGAATTATTGATTGGCGCATTTCTCGCCCTGGATATATTCCCTTTAATTGGCGATAAGCGATTGAACACCGCGTTGGGATTCTTCGGGCTGGGTTTGATTCTGTTCCCCATCTTTTCCTACACCGAAAGCACGCCTTTCCCCGGTTTGGGCGCTCTTGCCCCGGTTCTGGGCGCCGCGCTGGTAATTTACAGCAACACCGCAAGCGAAACCCTTACGGCGAAAATTTTAGGCTTTGCGCCTTTTGTGTTTGTTGGAAAAATTTCCTATTCGCTGTATTTATGGCACTGGCCCCTGATTATTTTCTCAAAATACTACCTCATCCGCCCGATGACCGGCGGCGAGCGTAATTTCGTCCTTGCGCTGACATTGGTGATTTCGATTATTTCCTGGCGTTTTATTGAAACCCCGTTCCGCTCCAAAACTTTTATCAGCGCCTCAAGAGTGTATGCGTTTGCAGCGGTCTCCATGCTGGCCTTGTTGAGCGTTTCATGGGGAATGCAATATCATCCCACCCGCTTTGGGCTGCAGGCAAATGTGGAGCCAAACAAGCAGGCTGACCGCTGGCTCTTTAAGGAATGTAATATTAATTATCTTGATAACCCAACCGATATTTTGACATGCGATATTGGCGCAACTGGCAAGCCCGCCAGCTTTATGGTTTGGGGCGATTCCCATGCGCCGACATACGGAAAAGCTCTGCACATGGCGGCGCGCGGCAAAGAGGCGGGCGTCGTCACATACCGGCAGGCTTGTCCTCCGCTTGTAGGGATGCTTGCTTTTCCCGAAGTGGGCGATTACCCATGCAATAAATACAACGATTTGGTGATTGATTACCTGAGGCGCAATCCGCAGATTAAAACCGTTATTCTTGCCAGCCGCCTCAATATTTGGGTGGAAGGCACCCGTTATAAGTCTGAACAAGGCGGGCGCGTTTATTTGGAAGACGTTCTTAAGGAATCCCCCAAGAAAGCAAGCAAACAAACACTGTTTAAGTTGGGATTGGAACGCACCATTCGCGCTTTGAAGCAACTCAACCGGCGTATTGTTATTGTTGTTCCTGTGCCTGAAATTGGATATGACGTTTCATCCGCGGCTTTTATTGCTTCGCGCACCGGACGCGATGTGAATCAAATTATTGCGCCTTCACGCGAGGAGTACCTGCTTAGGAATAAAAATCTGTTTGCAATTTTGGAACAGTTTGCAAAAAATGACGGCGTTGAATTGATATATCCTTCCGAATATATCTGCATGGCGGATATTTGCCGTGTGGCAGTTGACGGGATGCCGTTATATGTGGATGACGACCATCTTTCAGTATTTGGCTCGGAGTGGATTTCGCCTGTATTTGAGCCGCTTTTTGTGAAATAAAAAGTGTTCTGTAATTTGACCGCAGACCGGCCGGCGGTCAAATTACAGAAATTCAAAAATAAGAGATTTATTTTCGCTTAAATTTCCTGAACAGGAAGTATGGCGCGCCAATAACGCTCATCACGACCAAACTTTTTACCATGCCAAACGGCAGCATCATTCCGCCTTCAAATTCTTCGCGCTCTTCATGCTCTTCATCCAGATGAAATTCTTCTCCATCCGGGCGCTCAAAGCGTTTCGCTTCAAACCTGTTGCTGGCGGGCATGGCGTTTACCGCAGAGTAAAGCATTCCGCCAATGAGCGCCGCGACGGTAAGAATAATCAAAACTCGAAAGATTGTTTTCATATCAGGCTTCCTTTGCTGTGACTGCAACCCGGTCGGATTGCGAGGCTTTGATTCCGAACATCCGCTTGAATGTGGAAACAATCCACGTCCAATGCAGCGCGAGGTGCAGCCCCATTAAGACCAGCGAGAGATTTGCCGAAAGGTCATGCAATCCGCGCCATGTAAAATTTTGCGGCAGTGTAATTCCCATCAGCGGCATAGCGGATTCTGAAATCATAATCCCCGAAAGCATGATGAAGATGCCGTCCACAAACAACAGCCAGTTGAGGACGTAATTGACGCGCGAGCCGTTCAGCCCTGTGGTAAAAATCCGCGCGGTGAGTTGCGCAATCCAATCCCAATTTAACAGCAGGTGAATGATGATTGTCCCCGCAACGGCAAGCGAAAGCCATTCATGAATGGCAATTCCGCTTGCGCGCGGGTCCATGGCGACGAGAAACCCCGTAAAAGTGAAAATATCCAACAATAATTTGGTTTGATTTTGCTTTGACATTCTTTATACTCCTTGTGTTGAACTGTAACGATTGTATAAATATTCATCAAAGACTTGGTGAAAAAACTGCGTTGGAATTGTGAAGATTTTATTTGCAGCGGACGCATTTCTTTTTTACAAATTTTTATCGGGTATAATTGCGTCCGCTTTATTTTAAGAAAGGAGGCATCCCGGAAAAAATTTAATAAGGGAAAGCAGCGCATGACCCCGCTTTGCGGGGTGACGAGGATAAGGGTTCTCCATTGCAGGATGGAGCTAATCATGCAGGGGCGGGCTTTGCGCCTGCCCTGCATGAAAAAATCGAAAGTTCAGCGGAAGCCCTTCGGATGCGCCATCATCCGTCTCTTTCCCTCCAGTACATAAAACCTTGCAGTCAACACGCGCGGGTAACTGCGCGGATAAACCTGCATGGAATGGCAAACATCACCCCTATTCGTATTACGAATCGTGGGACATTGTTGTCTGATTGCGTTTAAGGCTTTCAAAACCTTTGCCGCGGATTGCGCGGATTGGCAAAACATCCGCGAACATTCGCAAAATGCGCGGCGGGAATTTTCGCAATCGTCAAACACAAATCAAAAACACTTGCACCGTACGCAAGCGCAGGTGTCGTAAATCTGGAGGATTTTCTTATGTGTGGAATTGTTGGATACATCGGACCGCGCGACGCGACTCCGATTATATTGAACGGACTCAAACGCCTTGAATATCGCGGATATGATTCCGCAGGCGTGGCGGTTGTAAATAACAATCAAATTGAAGTGCGCCGCGATGCGGGCAAACTTCAACAACTGATGGACCTTGTGGCAAAAGAACCGGTCAGCGGCGCGCCGGGCATTGGTCACACCCGCTGGGCGACTCACGGCGCGCCCTCCGCGCGGAACGCGCACCCGCATGTCGGCAATTCGGGGAAAATTGTGGTTGTGCATAACGGCATTGTGGAAAACTTCATCGAACTCAAAGATGAGCTGATGAGCGAAGGCACAACTTTTAATTCAGAAACGGACACGGAAACCATCGTTCACCTTGCGGAACATTACAAGGCGGGCGGCGCGGATTTTGTCGAAACCGCGCGCAAAACCTTCAATCAAATTGAAGGCGCGAATGTGGTTGTGATGCTTTCCACCGAAGAGCCGGATAAAATCGTCACCGCCAGAATTGGCAATGCGGGCGGCGTGGTCATCGGCTTGGGGGACGGCGAAAACTTCATCGCTTCCGATATTCCCGCAATTTTGGAACACACGCGCAAAGTCATCTTTTTGGAATCGCGCCAGATGGCAATTGTCACCCGTGACAGCGTGCGCGTTGAAACATTGGACGGCAGGGAAGTTAAGCCTGAAATTCACACCATCTCATTTGATTCTGTTTCCGCAGAAAAGGGCGAATACCGCCACTTTATGCAAAAGGAAATTCACGAGCAAGCCCGCGCATTGACGGATACGCTCGCGGGACGGGTGGATTTTAAGGCGGGCAAAATCCGCCTGCCCGAATTGAAACTCACGCCCGAACTTGCCAAACGCATTCAGCGCATTTACATTACCGCTTGCGGCACAGCCGCGTATGCGGGCATGGTGGGAAAATATCTGATAGAAAAAATTGCGCGCGTGCCTGTCGAGGTGGTCATTGCTTCCGAGTTTCGTTACAGCGACCCCATCCTCGATGCGAACACGGTTGTGCTTGCCATTTCGCAATCGGGCGAAACAGCCGACACGCTCGCGGCGATGGAAGAAGGGCGGCGCAAAGGCGCGATTGTGTGGAGCATTGTCAACGCGATTGGCTCGCAAGCGATGAGAGTCGCGGACGGGTTTATTTCCATGCAGACGGGTCCCGAAATTGGAGTCGCTTCCACCAAAGCATTTACCGCCCCGCTGGTGGACCAATACATGCTGGCGATTCTGCTGGCGGACATGCGCGGGACTCTCGACGAGCAGACCCGCCGCGCGTTGGTATCCGACTTGCGCCTCGTGCCGGACCTCGTTGGCAGAGTGCTGGATACCGAGCCGAATGTTGAAAAAGTCGCCCACGCTTTGAAAGACATCCGCAATTGTTTATATTTGGGGCGCGGAATTAACATGCCGATTGCGTACGAAGGCGCGTTGAAGTTGAAAGAGATTTCCTACATCCACGCCGAAGGCTACCCCGCCGGTGAGATGAAACACGGTCCCATTGCGTTGATTGACGAAAACATGCCCGTGCTGTGCATTGCCCCCAAAGACCCCTGGCACGAGAAAATGATTTCGCAAATTCAGCAGGCAAAGGCGCGCAACGGGATGGTGCTGGCTGTCGCCACCGAAGGCGATGAGCAGGTTTCCAAAATGGCCGACCATGTGATGTGGATTCCCGAATGTCCTTGGATGCTTTCACCTATTGTCACGGTGCTTCCGTTGCAAATGCTGGCGTATCACATTGCCGCCGAGCGCGGGCTGGATGTGGACCAGCCGCGCAATCTGGCAAAAAGTGTGACGGTGGAATAAGATATAAAGCCTGCGGCGCAAAATCCGCAGGCTGTTTTGATTTGTTTCCCTTAAAAATCTTCTCATCTTTGGGCGTATCGTGTATAATCCTGTTACAGTTTCGGCAGGGAGAAATTCCCGTCAATTTACAAGGAGTGTGAAGCGGATTTTTTGACGTCAGGTCAGCAAGTCGTTTCTGGTCTTATTGTTAAGTACCCAGCCGAATCTGTGTGTCGGCTGTTTTTTTTTTTGTATTCTCAAACAGAAAGTAGGTGAATAATTTTGAGTACCGTACATTTACGCAACGGCGAATCGCAGGACTCCCTGCTCAAGCGCTTCCGCAAAAAAGTGGTTAAAAGCGGCGTGTTGAGCACAATCCGCAATAAACGCTGGTTTGTTTCCAAAAGCGAGCAGCGCCGCATGGAAAAGAAAAAAGCGATACGCCGTATGAAACGCCGCTCCACCAAAGATGCGGAATAAAAATTAAGAAGAGGATTGTATGACGAAAGAAGAAGGAAAAATCAAAGTTGAGGGCGTGGTGATTGAAGCTTTGCCCGGCACACAGTTTCGCGTGAAGTTGGATAACGGGCATGAAGTGCTTGCGTATCTTTCCGGTAAAATGCGCAAGCATTATATTCGCATTCTTCTTGGCGACCGCGTTGCGATGGAAATGTCGCCGTATGACCTTACGCGAGCGCGCATTACATTCCGCCAGCGTAAATCCGCCTCTTCTTCTGAAAGTTAATCCTTTCTGTTTGAATAAAAAAGTCCTCCGGCATTCCAGAGGACTTTTTTGATGTTTAACGCAATCTGCCGCCATCAAAAAGAATGGCAAACCAGCCGCATATCATTGACGGGTTTCAAATCATTTTGCGGTAGCTGCTTAACACCTTCATGTAATTTGCGCGTTCAAAGGCGGCGGGTTCTTTAACGTTCTTTTGACTCATGCTGCCCTGCATTTGTTGAATGGAATGATATTCGTGCTGGCTCATCCATCTTTCCAATTCAAGCAAAATATTGAAGACCGCGCTTTCGTCGTTGTGCAGCAGGTGAGAGGCGGTCATGGCAACCTTCGCGCCCGCCATCATGGATTTCAACACGTCCGTGTATGTATGCACGCCGCTGGTCAGCGCAAAATCGGCGTTGAGTTTGCCATGCAAAATGGAAATCCAGCGCAGCGGCAGGCGCAGCTCGGCGGAGGTGCTTAAATCAAGGCTGTGGACAATTTCCAGTTCGTCGAGGTCAAAGTCGGGCTGGTAGAAACGGTTGAAGAGCACGAGTCCGTTTGCCCCGGCGTCCACAACGCGCTTGGCAAAGTTTGGCAGCGCGGTGTAGAACGGGCTGAGTTTCACCGCAAGCGGAATTGAAATTGCGGATTTAACTTCCGCCACCAGCTCCACTTGCGCGTCTTCAACCTGCCGGGCGGTGAGGTTCAAATCGGTGGGCAGGTAATATAAATTCAGTTCCAGCGCGTCCGCGCCCGCGTCTTGAATCATTTTGGCGTATTTTGTCCAGCCGCCTTTGGAGACGCCGTTCAAACTTCCAATGACGGGGATTTTCAGCGCCTTCTTTAGTGCCGTAACATGATTCAAATATTTTTCGGGACCCACCGCGTACATGCCGCCGTCGGGCAGGTAGCTTTGCGCTTCGGCAAATGAATCCGCGCCTTGTGTGAGGAAGTGGTCGAGCTCGAGCGACTCGTGAATGATTTGCTCTTCAAAAAGCGAATACATCACAATCGCGGAAATTCCCGCTTCTTCAAACTTAAGCGCGGTCTCAACCTTTTTTGAAATGGGCGAAGCCGAAGCAACCAGCGGATTTTTTAATTTCAAGCCAAGATAAGTGGTGGATAAGTCAGCCATAGTTTCATCCTTTTGTGAGAGATGATTAGAGATTAGAGAATAGGTGATTAGAGATTAGATGATTGGAATTCTTTTCTACTCTCCAATCTCCAATCTCTAATTTCCAATCTCTATTGCTCTTTGTCATAATGCATCGCCGCCATTTGCTGATACAACTTCCAGCGTGATTTCGCGTCGTGGTCGGCTTCTTTGATGAGTTTCTCCGCGCGTTCTTCATCCATTTGAGTCAGCATCTTGTAGCGCGTTTCATTGTACGCATATTGCGAGAACGGAATGTTTGGCTCTTTGGATTCAATCGTCAGCGGATTTTTGCCTTCAAGCGCAAGGCGCGGGTCGTAGCGGTACATGGGCCAGTGACCGGATTGCACCGCGAGTTTTTGCTGTTCCAGACCTTTTGCCAAATCGTAGCCGTGCGCAATGCAGTGACTGTACGCGATGACAAGCGAAGGTCCATCATATGATTCCGCTTCGAGCAGGGCTTTTAACGTTTGCTGGTCATTTGCGCCCATTGCAACTTTGGCGACATACACATACCCGTAAGACATGGCAA
The DNA here is from genome assembly GCA_034434265.1 of Anaerolineales bacterium. Taxonomy (GTDB): domain Bacteria; phylum Chloroflexota; class Anaerolineae; order Anaerolineales; family Villigracilaceae; genus Villigracilis. The sequence continues at coordinate 14,464 of DAOTZP010000075.1, forward strand.
TCAAGCCGAGGTCTTTCTTGGGCATGCCCTTGCCGCCCATGGCAAACTTGGCGACCGCCGCGCGCGGCGTGGACTTGCTGGACTGCCCGCCGGTGTTGGAATAGACTTCGGTATCCAGCACCAAAATATTTACATTGCGCCCCGAAGCGAGGACATGGTCCAACCCGCCGTAGCCGATGTCGTATGCCCAGCCGTCGCCGCCGATAATCCACACCGATTTTTTGACGAGATTATCCGCAAGGCTGATTAAATCTTTCGCGCGGTTATCGGACAAGCCCGCGAGTTTTTTCTTCAATTCCGCTACTCTTGCGCGCTGCGCCTGAATGCCCGCTTCATCGGACTGGTCGGCGTTGAGCAGGTCGTTCACCAACTGCGCGCCAATTTCGGCTTCGAGCGCTTTGAGCAACTCAATCGCGTGTTCCTTTTGTTTGTCAATTGTCAAGCGCATCCCAAGACCAAATTCCGCGTTGTCTTCAAACAGCGAGTTTGACCATGCGGGCCCGCGCCCGTTTTCGTCCTTCGCCCACGGAGTTGTTGGC
>DAOTZP010000076.1:0-9614 GCA_034434265.1 Anaerolineales bacterium
CGCCGAGACGCAGAGGGCGCAGAGTTTTTAATGAATTTCTCCGTGTCCTCCGCGCCTCTGCGGTAAAAAATTAAGCAAGGGCAGCAACTTGGGTTAATTTAACCAACCTTCGCCGACTTCAAAAAATTTGGCGGCACGCGCGCTTGGGTTGCCTGCTCAAACGCATACGCAAACTTGATTAACTTTGCCTCCTGCCATGCGGTGGAGAAAAACGAAAGTCCGACGGGCAGACCAAAGATGTAACCCATTGGCACGGTGATGTGCGGATACCCCGCAACCGCAGCGGGCGATGTGCTTTCCATATCCCAATTGATAGCGTCTCCGTTTGCCATGTCAATCATCCATGCCGGTCCGCCAGTGGGGACAATGAGCGCGTCCAATTTGCGCTTTTTCAACGCGGCGTCAATGCCGTTTTTGCGCGTGAGCAAACGATTCTTTGCCAGCGCGTCGCGGTATTGCTTCTTGCGCAAGCTTCCCTTTTCCTGCGCGGTTTCCATGTGTTCCTGACCAAAATACTGCAACACGCGCTCTTTGTTTTCTTCGTTGAACTTAATCACATCCGCCATTGTTTTTACGCGCGCATTCGCCGAAGCGAGATATTTATTCAAGTCCGCTTTGAATTCATAATGCAGCACGTCCAATTCCGTTTTGCCAAACTTGTCAAAGTTGGGGACCTCCGCGTCAATCAACACCGCGCCGAGTTGTTTCATTACATCCATGCTTTGCTCGAACAATTTCAAAATGCGTTTGTCCGTGCCGAGCATGTTCCGCGCCACGCCAATGCGCGCGCCTTTCAACCCGTTCAGGTCCAAAAATTTTGTGTAATCCTGCAACGCATGTTTTTTGCTTGCTTTGGTTGCCGCATCGCGCTCATCCACGCCGGTCATTGCGCCGAGCAAAATCGCCGCGTCCGCCACCGTCCGCGCCATGGGACCTGCCGTATCCTGACTGTGCGCGATGGGAATAATTCCGCTGCGGCTGAGCAAGCCCAGCGTGGGCTTGATGCCCACAATGCCATTGGTCTGCGCGGGGCAAGTCACCGAGCCGTCGGTTTCCGTGCCGACAGCGGCGGAGCAAAAATTGGCGGCTACGGCTGCGCCCGAGCCGGAGGACGAACCGCACGCGGAACGGTCCAATGCGTAGGGGTTGCGAGTCAGCCCGCCGCGCGAAGACCACCCGCTGATGGAACGCCTTCCGCGAAAATTTGCCCACTCGCTCAGGTTTGTCTTGCCTAAAATCACCGCGCCCGCTTTACGCAACTGCTTGACGATGAACGCATCACGCGGGGCGATGTTGCCTTCCAGCGCGAGCGAACCAGCCGTAGTCTGCATTTTGTCATGCGTGTCAATGTTGTCTTTAAGCAGGATGGGAATGCCGTGGAGCGGACCCCGCGCGCGCCCGCTGAGTCGCTCCGCGTCCCGTTCCGCCGCGATTTTTTGCGCGTCAGGATTCAACTCGATGACGGAATTCACTCCCCCGCGGGCTTTGTCAATCGCGTGAATCCTTTCCAAAAAAAATTCGGTGATGTGTTTGGAGGTGATTTCACCCGATGACATTTTTTGCTGCAATTCAAAGATGGTATGTTCCATAGTTCACCTGTGAATTTGTCACACCGCACTGGGGTACGGTGCCTGTGTTTCAAGCGCAGCGAGAAATCTTTTTTCTGTTATATCAAGATTTCTCCTCGCCGCTTTGCAGCTCGTCGAAATGACAAACGAAATTTATTTCACGTTTGCTTCCGCGAGTTTTCGCGCAAGGTTTACATTCGCATCACTGCCGACGGTGTGCAGCAGAGCCATATTGGGCGGACGCTGCGCGCCAACGGGATAGCCGCATACAAGAACGACCTGCTGACCAGCGCGAAAACCGGAAGTGAGCAAGGCGGCGTCCACATCCGCGAGCATGTCTTCCATGCTGTTGGCGTATTTGGCAAGGCGCGGCTGCACGCCCCACAAAAACGAAAGTTGATTGAAGGTATCGAGTTCGGGCGTGAAGGCGAGAATTTGTTTTGCAGGACGCGCTTTGGACATAAGCCAGGCGGAGCGCCCTTGCAAAGTGAAGACGGAAACGCCGACGACTTCGGGGTCTGTTGCCAGCGCGTTTGCCGCGCGCGCCATGCTTGCCGCGTCGCTTTCGCCCAAGCCTGCCCTGCTGTCCTGCCTGCTGCCCCACTCGCGGAAGTGCGCCTCGGCTTCGACGATGATGCGCGACATCATCTCCACCGCCTGCGTGGGATATTCGCCCGAAGCCGTTTCAGCGGAAAGCATCACCGCGTCCGTTCCATCGAAGATGGCGTTTGCCACATCCGACGCTTCGGCGCGGGTGGGCAGCGGATTTTGAATCATGGACTCTAGCATTTGCGTGGCGGTGATGACCAGTTTTGCGCGCGCGTTTGCGGAGTGAATGATGTGTTTTTGCAAAGAAGGCACGCGCTCCGGCGGCAGTTCCACGCCCAAATCGCCGCGCGCCACCATCACGCCATCCACAACATCCAAAATTGCGTCAAGTTCATTCAGCGCTTCCGGTTTTTCCAGTTTGGCAATTAACAGCGGTTTGACAAATTTATTTTTTGCAAATTCATTAATCGCCGCGCGGACCTCTTTCACATCCTCCGCGCTGCGGACAAATGAAATGGCAACCGCATCCACGCCCTGCGAAATTCCAAACGCGAGGTCTGCTTTGTCCTTCTCGGTGAATCCCGCAATGCGAAGCTTGACTCCGGGCAGGTTGATTCCTTTGTGCGAGGAGAGCGTTCCGCCAACCAGCACCTTTGCGGTGACGATTCTTCCTTCGGCGGTTAATACTTGCAGCGCAAGGCGTCCGTCATCCAGCAACAGTTTATCGCCTTCATGCACGGATTCAAACAACTCTTGAAAATCAACGGGGATGGCTTGCGACTCCGTTTGCGGACGGCTGTCATTGGCGGCATACAAACAAACTTCTTCATCCACCGCAAGTTGCAGCGGCGCGGAAAGTTTCCCCACGCGAATTTTGGGTCCCTGTAAATCCTGCAAAATGCCCACAGGGCGGCGCGTCTTTTTGGAAGCGGCGCGAATGGCTGCCACGCGCTTTGCGTGCTGTTCATGCGTGCCGTGCGAAAAATTCAAACGGGCAACGTTCATCCCCGCCCGAATGAGCGCTTCGAGACCGGCATCAGAATCCGATGCGGGCCCAATGGTTGCGACAATTTTTGCTTTTCTCATAAAAATACAATTCCTTTTGAACAATAAATATTTCTTGGAGAGCGTCTGAAAACTGCCATTTGGAAGGTTTTCAGACGTTCTTTTATTTTAGCAAATAAGAAAACACGCAATGTGAATGAAAAGATACGCATAAAAACACAACTGGAAATTCCATTTTTTGGAAAGTCCAGTTGTGTTCAACATTTATTGGACTTACGCAAACCCTTGGCTTTTTCGGTCGTTGACCGCTGACGGCGGACTGCAATCTGCGGTCTGCGGGGAAATTTCGGGAGTTTTACGCAAGTTCTGACTCAAAACGATTTATATGTAATGCAATTCGCTTGCCTGTTTTTTCAATTCCTCGCGGAATTGCGGATGCGCCACGTTAATCAACGCCTGCGCGCGCTGGCGGATGGTTTTGCCGTACAAATCCGCCACGCCGTACTCCGTGACGACATAGCGCACATGGTTGCGGGTGGTGACCACGCCCGCGCCCGTCTTTAACATGGCGGTAATTTTGCTGACTTGCGTTCCATCTTTCATCACCGCCGTGCTGGGCAGCGCAATGATTGGCACGCCGCCTTTGGAACGCGACGCGCCGTAGATAAAGTCCAACTGCCCGCCGACTCCGCTGTATAGTTTTGGTCCGATGCTGTCCGCGCAGACCTGCCCGGTCAAATCCACTTCAATGGCGGAGTTAATCGCCACCATGCGCTCGTTCTGCGCGATGACAAAGGGGTCGTTCACATATTCGGTGCGGTGCAGTTCAATCAGCGGGTTGTCGTTCACCCATTCGTAAAGTCTGCTCGTGCCAAGAATAAATCCCGCGACAATTTTGCCCGGGTGCAGCGTCTTGCGTGCATTGGTCAGCACGCCCGCGTTGAACAGGTCAATTACGCCTTCAGAGAAAAGTTCGGTGTGAATGCCTAAATCCTTTTTATCGTACAAATATTTCAACACCGCGTCGGGGATTGCGCCAATGCCCATCTGCATGGTTGCGCCGTCAGGAATTAGCCCGGCAATGTGACCCGCGATTTTTTCCACAATTTCCACATCGCCTTCTTCGCCCATTGCCAGTTCGGGGATGGGATAATTAACCGGAACAATGTGCGTCAAGCGGCTGACGTGAATGAACGCGTCGCCCAGCGTGCGCGGCATTTGCTCGTTCACTTCCGCGATGATGATTTTTGCGGACTCGGCAGCCGATTTGGTCAAGCCGACTTCCACGCCGAGGCTGCAAAAGCCATGCTCATCCGGCGGCGAAACGTGAATAATGGCAACATCCAGCGGAAGTACGCCGCGTTTGAAAAGCAAAGGAAATTCAGAAAGCAGCACGGGAGTAAAATCCGCGCGCCCTTCCTGCACGGCTTTGCGGATGTTTGCGCTGATGAACATGGAATTCACCCGCAGGTGACCTTCCATCTCCGGCTTGACGTAATCCGCCGAGCCGACGGTCAATGCCTGACAAATTTCCACATCCCGCAAATTGGGCGCGTATTCCACCAGCGCGGAAAGCAGTTGTTGCGGAACGGAAACATTCCCCGTCAAAAAGATTCGGTTGCCCGATTGGATGACTTTAACGGCTTCTTCCGCAGTTGTCACGCGCGATTGATAAATGCTTGCCGATGTCATTTTGCCTCCACCGGGCTCAAACGCATCAGGTTGAGCATTTTGCCATCGTGCGTATTCACCGCCGCGCCAATGGAGGGATTTTTCATTGCCGTTTCAATGCCGTTGTTTGCAATTTCCAAAATATATGGCAGCGCCGAATTTAACAAAATATGGCTGGCGGAGCGCGCCACCACCCCGGCGATATTCGGCACGCAGTAATGCACCATGCCTTCCTCAATATAAGTAGGGTGTTCGTGCGTTGTGGGGCGCGAGGTTTCCACACAGCCGCCGTCGTCAATGCTCACATCAATGATGACCGAGCGCGGCTTCATGGATTTGACCATCTCGCGGGTGACGACAATCGGCGCGCGTTGACCGGGGACAAGCACCGCGCCAATGACCACATCCGCAAATGCAACCGCGCGTTCGATGTTGCGCTTTGTGGAAATCAATGTGACCACGCCCGGATTGTGTTCTGCAACCCGTTCCAGCGCGGTGATGTTTTTATCAATCACCGTCACATGCGCGCCCGCCGCCAGCAGCGATTTAGCCGCCGAAGACCCCACCGTCCCCCCGCCGATGATGACCACCTCCGCCGGTGGAACGCCCGCCAGCCCGCTTAGCGAAATGCCCTTGCCGCCCCAATTATTTTGCAGCAGCCGCGCCGCAATTTGCGCCAGCATCAGCCCGCCCATCACGCTGAACGGGCGCAGCACAGGCAAGCCGCCTTGCGCGTCGGTGATTTGTCCATAACTGACTGCGGTAATTTTCTTTTGCAACAGCAGGTCAATTTGGTCTTGCGAGCTGGAAGCCAGATGCAAAAATCCCATCAGGATGGATTTGTCTTTTATCCATTCCATTTCTTCCTTGGTGGGGCGCGCAATTTTCAAGAGCAAATCGGCGCGCGCGAAAACTTCTTCGGGCGAATATGCAATTCGCGCTCCGGCTTTTTCATACTCCGCATCGCTAAACCCTGCGCCCAAGCCTGCCTCATGCCCAACAAACACGGTATGCCCGTTTTGGGTGAGAATTTCCACCCCGGCGGGAGAAAGCCCCACGCGGTATTCAAACGGGCGGCTTTCTTTTGGTATTCCAATATACATCATGCCTCCAAATAAACCTCCGAGTTTTGAAAAACCCGGAGGTTTGAACTTAAGCCATACTCAACACTTCACGAATGGAAGGAATTGCCCAATCAATCGTTTCTTTGTCAATGACAAGCGGCGGTGCAAAACGGATGACGTTGTCATGCGTTTCCTTTGCGAGAATGCCTTTTGTCTTCAACGCCTCGCAGAAGCGGCGCGCGCCTTTGGCTTCGGGCTTCAATTCCACGCCGATTAACAATCACTTGCCGCGCACTTCTTTGATGTGCGGGCTGTTGATTTCGCTCAATTGGTCAATGAAATATGTTCCCAATTCGGCGGCGCGTTCCACCAAATTTTCATCGCGGATGACTTTGAGCGCGGCGCGCGCCACGGCTGCGCCCAGCGGGTTGCCGCCGAAGGTGGAGCCATGCTCGCCGGGTTTGAACAGCCCGAGGACAGCCTTATCCGCAAGAACGGCGGAGACGGGATAAAACCCGCCCGAAAGCGCCTTCCCGATGATGGTCACATCCGCCCGCACGTCTTCATGATGCGCGGCGAAGAGTTTGCCCGTGCGCGCCAAGCCGGTTTGAATTTCATCCGCAATAAACAGCACGTTTTTCTTCTTGCAAATCTCTGCCACCTTTTTCAAATATCCGGCGGGGGGAATCATCACGCCCGCTTCGCCCTGAATCGGTTCAAGCAGCACGGCGGCTGTATTCGGCGTGATGGCTTTTTCCACCGCTTCGGCGTCTCCGTATTTGACGGTGACGAAACCGGGCGTAAAGGGACCAAAGTCATCGCGGTAGGAAGGCTCGGTGGAAAATGAAATGATGGTGGTTGTGCGCCCGTGAAAGTTGTCCGAAGCGACGATGATTTCCGCCTGATGGCGCGGCGTTTTCTTCACCACATACGCCCACTTGCGGGCGAGTTTGACCGCCGTTTCCACCGCTTCCGCGCCGCTGTTCATCGGCAGCGACATTTCGTAGCCGGTCATTTCAGAAAGTTCTTTGTAAAGCATCGGCAATTGGTCGTTGCGGAAGGCGCGCGATGTCAGCGTGACTTTCTTTGCCTGTTCAAGCAGCGCCTGCAAAATGGCGGGGTGAACGTGACCTTGATTGACGGCGGAGTACGCGGAAAGACAATCGAGATATTTTTTGCCTTCCACATCATACACCCACACGCCTTCGGCTTTTTCAATCACAACATCCAGCGGGTGGTAGTTGTGCGCGCCGTATTGTTCTTCGATTTCAATAAAGGTTTGTGTATTCATTCTCTATTCTCTATTCTCTATCTATTTATCTACTCTCTATTTATCTATTTATCTATTTATCTATCTATTTATCTTCCATTTACGCCACGCCCAGCAAACGCGCCAGAATGGCTTTTTGCGCGTGCAAACGGTTGTGCGCCTGCGGGAAGATAACCGAATGTTCCCCGTCTGCGACTTCGTCCGTTAATTCATGGTTGCGGTGCGCGGGCAGGCAGTGCATGACAATCACATCTTTATCCGCTTCGCTGACCAGTTTTGCGTTCACCTGATACGGCGGGAAAATTTGCTCGCGTTTGGCGGCTTCTTCCTCCTGTCCCATTGAAGTCCAAGTGTCGGTGTAAATCACATGCGCGCCTTTCACGGCTTCGTGCGGGTCGCGCAAAAAGGTTAATTTGCTGCCGGTTTTTGCGGCGATGTTTTTGGCAATCTCAACCGCTTTGGGGTTGGGGTCGTAGCCTTCAGGGGTGGCGGTGGTAAAGTTCCAGCCCAACTGCGCGGAAACGTGCATCAGCGAGGTTGTGACGTTGTTGCCATCTCCGACATAACACACATTTAAGCCTTTGGACTTTTTGCCAAAACGCTCAATGATGGTCAGCGCATCCGCCATGCCCTGACAGGGATGGTTGTAATCGCTCAAACCATTAATCACCGGAATATCCGCCCACTGCGCCAGTTGGACCACATGGTCATGGTCGAACACGCGCGCCATTAAAATCTGCACATAGCCCGAAAGCACGCGCGCCACATCCGCAATGGATTCGCGCTTGCCAAGCCCAATCTCATTGGGGGAAAGATACAGCGCGTCGCCGCCGCAATGGCGCATTGCCATATCAAATGAAACACGGGTTCTTAAACTTGGCTTTTGGAAAATCATTCCCAACACTTTCCCCTTGAAAATTTTCTTGTTCCCCTTTTTGAAATATTCCTTCTTTAATTTCGCTGCCAAATCGAGCAGGTCTTGAATTTCTTCCGAAGAATAATCGGAAATGGCGATAAAGTCTTTCATTGTGACTCCTTTTGAATATGACTTCGGGCGTCTGCCTCACTAACAACAAACGGAGAGTCGCAAGAGTTCCTGAAGTTCTGGATTTGCAAAGTATATCTGTATTATAAAAATTTGTCTTGTCCAATCGGTCACAGTTTGGGCGTGACGTTTGTCGAATTATGCGGCGCGGATTTTCTTCCAATAACGCATCATGCCGTCCGCGCTCATGCCCGGCGGGTTGGCAAGCGCGTAGGCTTGAATGACATCCGCGCTCAGCCCTTGCTGGCGGCTTTGCTCCTCCATCCAAGATTCAAACTTTGCGCGCAATTCATCAATGGAAGGTTCGGCGGGCATGACTTGTTCCAGCCATGCTTCGGCGGCGTTCAAATTTTTTTGCAATTCATCCAACTGCCAGGCGGCGTCATCATAAATTCCAAAATGCGTGGGCGCAATGCGCTTGAAATTTAACGAGCGCAGGCGCGCAATGCTTTCGCGCCACTTTGCAAAATGCAATTCGGGCGGGGGCATGGGCGCGCGCATGTAGGCAAAGCCGGGAATGCGCACTCCGCCGACATCGCCGCTGAAACACACATCCTCAAACAGATAGGAATAATGATGCTCGGCGTGACCGGGCGTGTTCACTGCCAAAAATTTCAAATTGCCGATGACGACTTCCTCCGCATCTTGCGGGATGTGGAGTTTTTCCTGCGGGACGGGCAAAAACCGCCCCCACAGCGCGTCCATTCTCTCACCGTAGATTCTGGCTGCGCTGGCGAGCAGTTTCTCCGGGTTGAGCAGGTGCGGCGCGCCAACGGGGTGCACATAAATTTCCGCGCCCTGCCGTGCAAACCAGCCCGCCGCGCCCGCATGGTCGAGGTGGATGTGCGTGAGCAGGACGTGAGTCACATCGCGGGTCGTCAGTCCCTCGCGTTTGAGTCCGTCCTCCAAAGCCGAAAGCGTCGAGCCGGGTCCGCTTTCCACCAGCACAACCGCATCGGAGGCGCGAATCAAATAAGAGGCGATGGCATGTTCGCGGTTTTGAAAATGCAAATCAATGGTTGTAATATTTGTCATGGGATTTCCTTATGAAAAATTTCCGCGCAACGAAGCAAGCGCTTGCGAAAGGTTTGCGCCGCGCGAAATTAAGCAAAATGGAACGCGCCGCGCCTGCAAATCCATGATGAACGCTTCGGCGTTGGAATTTCCGCCAAATGATTTGGATTCAAACAAAATGACAATCGGGCGCATGTAACGTCTTTGCAGGTCGTCCACTGCGAACAAAAGTTCGGAGCCGGCATTGGGCGTGATGAGAATTGCGCTTGACCCTTGCGGAAGTTGCGAAGCCTGCGCGGAGACCAAAGCCCCAATGGAAAGATTTCCGTCGGCTTGAACAAACGCAAGCGTTTCCAAAATTTTGCCTTCCTGTCTTTCGCTGCGGTCTGCGGTGTGAACGGTGAATGTCTGCCCGGCGCTGACATACC
>DAOTZP010000077.1:0-7001 GCA_034434265.1 Anaerolineales bacterium
TTGTGGATGACACGCCCGATTCCGTGACGGTCTCGTGCTTTGATTCTGTCCGCCGCGAAATAGCAAGACGCGCGCTGGCAAAACTCGTTTTGGATGGGCGCATTCACCCCGCGCATATTGAAAAAGTTTTGGAAGATGAAGCCAAAGCTGTGGAAAAAATCATCAACGAAGCCGGGGAACAAGCCGCATACGAAGCCAATATCACCGGCTTGCACCCCGAAGTGTTGAAGATGATGGGGCGCTTGAAGTTCCGCACCTCTTACGGGCAAAATCAGCTGGCGCACGCGGTGGAAGTTGCCAAGCTTGCGGGTATTCTTGCCGCTGAAATTGGCGCAAATGTTGAGCTTGCCAAACAAAGCGGCTTTTTGCACGATATTGGCAAGGCAATGGACCACAATCAGGACGGAACACATGCCGGGTTGGGCGCGGAATTTTGCAAACGATACGGCGTGCATCCTGTGGTGGTGAATGCGATTGCCTCCCACCACCATGAAGTGGACCAGGAAACGGTTGAAGCGGTGATTGCCGAAGCCGCAGACGCCATCTCCGGCGCAAGACCGGGCGCGCGGCGCGAAGACTTGGAAGCGTACATCAAGCGCATCCGCTCGCTCGAAGAAATGTCCATGTCGTTTGAAGGCGTGCAGCAGGCGTTTGCCATTCAAGCAGGGCGCGAGGTTCGCATTTTGGTCAAGCCGGAAGTGATTGACGACCTTGCCTCGGCGCGTTTGGCGCGCGATGTGGCGAAGAAAATCGAAGAGACCATGCAGTATCCGGGACAAATTCGCGTTACGGTCATTCGAGAAACGAGGACAACCGAATACGCCAAATAGATTCCTTGCAAGGTGGTTACGGATGTCCCGCTCCATTTTTCAGAGTGCTACAATACGGAAGAAGAAAATTCCGCAGGCTCTATAAAATGGAGCGGTTGGTTTATTTGGTTATGAAAGATGGTTTTCTCTCACGCATGGGAATATCATGGCATTGAAAAAAGCAGCAAGCGCGCCCAAAAAAGAAAATAAACGTCCGGTAAAAAAGGGGAGCAAAAAGACTTCTGCGGCGGGCGGCAAAAGCAGCGCGCCCCGCCGTCAGGCATCCTCTTTTGTTTCAGCTGATATGTACGAAGCGTTGATTAATTCCATTAATGGAATTATCTGGGAGGCGGATGCAGAGACGCTTAAGTTCTCGTTTGTCAGCAAACAGGCGGAGCGGCTGCTTGGCTATCCGGTGGAACTTTGGCTGAATGAAAACTCATTTTGGACAGCTCACATTCACCCCGAAGACCGCGCTTGGGCGATGGAATACCGCCTTTCGCAAAAACGCGGCTTGCTTCCGTATGAATTTTCATACCGCATGATTGCAGCCGATGGGCGCGTGGTGTGGGTGAAAGATATTGTGACCGTTGAAGCGGTGAATGGCGCGCCAAAAAAATTGCGCGGCGTGATGGTGGATATTACCTCCCAAAAAGAGATTGAAGAGAAACTGCGCTTTGATGTGGCCCAGCGCAGAAAAGTGGACGCTGCCTTAAGAGAGCAAAATGAGTTTCTTTACCTTTTGAACGATATGACCAGCTCTCTGATGGTGAGCGAAAATTTTAACGCCCTCATTGAAACCCTGCTGGGCGATATGGTCAAATTATTAAAGGCGGATGCGTGTTTCATCAACGGATGGGATGAAGCGGAGCAGCGGGTTTTTCCCATTGCCACAACTGCCGAGATGGATTTTTCCAAAGTTCAATACCCGCCCGGCGAAAAAAACCTGACCAAATCCGCTTTGGATGCCGGAATGGTTATCATTGCCGAAGATATGCGGAACACGCCGTATTCTTCGCCGGTGGTGACCAGCCAGTTTCAAACCAAGTCCGCCATTTGTATTCCTTTAATTTTTGGCAGCCATAAACTGGGCGCGGTGATTGTCGGTTTTGACAAGGAATATCACCGCTTTACTCCGGAAGAAGTGCAGCGCGCCAAACAGGCAGGCGACCAGATTGCCATTGCCATGTGGAACGTCATGCAGGAGGAAGACCTTAAACGATACTTGCGGCAAAATCAATTGCTGGCAGATATTTCCGTTGCGCTCAGTGAAACGGAAAGAATTGGGCTGAATAACGTATTGGACTTAATTGTTAAGTCGGCGGTCGAGATTATTCCGCGCGCCGAACAGGCGGTCATTCACCTGCTGGATGAAGAAAAAGGCATGTTGGTTTCCGCCGCTGTAATCGGTTTTGAAGAACGGGAAGGCGGCAAACGCAATATGCGCATCGGCGAGGGGGTTGCCGGGCATGTCGTTCAGACCGGCGAGACAATCAATATTTCAAATGTGAATACAGATACGCGCTTTGTCAAATTGGGGGTTGAGCCTTCCTATTCCTCTTTGCTGGTGACGGCAGTGCAAAGCGGCTCGAAGATTTTAGGCAGCATTAGCGCGCAGGGCGCAAAGCCTTATGCTTTTACAGACAATGACATTAATTTGCTCAGGCAATTGGGCGTGCAGGCTGCCATTGCCATTGAAAATGCCAAATTGCTGGATAACACAAAACAGGCGTTGAAGGAAGTAAACGCGCTGTACAGCATAAATCAGAGGCTGGCGCAATCGCTTGAAACGGATGAATTAATGCAGGATACCGTTGAACTCCTGCAAAAGAATTTTGGATATTACTATGTGCAGATTTTTGTTGAAGACCCCGAAACCGGCAACTTTATTATGCGCGCCGGAAGCGGCGAAATAGGCGAACAACTTAAAAAGCAAGCCTATCAGTTGCAGCCGGGCGAAGGCATTGTCGGTTATACCGCTGAAACGGGCGCGGCTTTCTTTACAAATAATGTGGACAGCCTGTTTTCTTTTGTCCGCAATCCACTGCTGCCCAACACGCAATCTGAGCTGGCGGTGCCGGTAAAACTTAACGGAAAAATTGTCGGCTTGCTGGATATTCATCAAGCGCCGCCGTGTCAGCTTTCCAGCCGTGATGTGAATCTGGTCAATGCCGTGGCGGACCAGCTGGCAATTGCGCTTCAAAAAGCGAATCTGTATGAAAACCTGCAAATCTCATTGCAGCAGGAAAAAGCCATTCGCAGCCAGTTGATGCAAAACGAGCGCCTGACAGTCATGGGAAAACTGCTCGCCACCGTTTCGCATGAATTAAACAACCCACTGCAAGCGATTCAAAACGCGCTCTTTTTGCTAAAAGAGGAGAAGGGCATCTCGCCGCAAGGGCGGCAGGACCTTCAAATTGTGCTGGCAGAATCGGAGCGCATGGCAGGCATGATAGAACGCCTGCGCGCGACATACCGCCCCATCCATGAGGACGAGTTTCAACCCGCGCAAATTAACAAAATTATTGAAGATGTGCACGCGCTGATTTCCACGCATTTGCGGCATAGCCACATCGCGTTTGAATTTCACCCCGACCCTGAGCTTCCACAAGTTTGCGCGCTCGCCGACCAGCTGCGCCAGGTGGTGTTGAATTTAATGATGAACGCCGTGGAAGCCATGCAAAATGGCGGCAGGCTTGCAGTCTGCACCCAATATTTACCCGAAGACGAACAGGTATTGCTCACAATTGCCGATACGGGTCCCGGAATCCCAAACGATTTGCTGCCTTTCATTTTTGAAGCCTTTGTCACCAACAAGCCAAACGGCACCGGGCTTGGCTTGACCATTTCGTACGACATCGTTATGAAGCATCGCGGAAAAATCCTTGCGGAAAACGGCGCCTCTGGCGGGGCGGTTTTTAAGGTTTGGCTGCCTTTGCGGAACGGCGAAATTAAAGAGGGAGTATGATGAACGCCAACGGACATGTTCTTGTGATTGACGATGAGCCGACGCTGCGCCAAAGCTTGGGGCGCGTGCTGCAAACCGCCGGGTTTGAAGTCACCACAGCCGAACACGCCGAGCAGGGATTGGCGTTTATTGAAACCACGCGCTTTGACCTCGTGTTTATGGATTTGCGTATGCCCGGCATGGCAGGTTTGGAAGCGCTTAAGGTCATTCATGCCAGCTATCCCGACTTGCCTGTGGTGTTATTCACCGCCCAGCCCGACCTTTCCTCGGCGGTGGAAGCATTGCGCAGCGGCGCAACCGATTACCTGCTTAAGCCGCTCAAACCTCAGGCGATTATTGAGCGCGCGCACGCAATTATTGAATCCAAAAACAAGGAAAGGCGCAAGCGGGAAATTTTGGAACAAATCGAAGCGCTGCAGGCGGAGTTCAAAATGCTGACCAGCGACGATACAGGTCCGCTTCACGCGGCGCGCGTCAGCGCGGCTTCCGACCGTTTTCTTAAACGCGGCAAACTGGTATTGGACCTTCACAAGCGCTGTGTGCAGATTGACGAACAGACCATTCCCATTCCGCACACATCGTTTGATTATCTGTTGGCGCTTGCCCGACATTCCCCCGAAGTGGTGAGCTATCAGACTCTGGTGACGGAAGCGCAAGGGTATCAATCTGAATTTCACGAAGCGCAGGAACTTGCCAAGTGGCATATTCATCAACTGCGGCAGGCAATCGAAAACGACCCGCGCAAACCCGCCTATTTGATTAATGTGCGCGGAATCGGTTATCGCTTGATTGCGGATTAAACCCGTCTTTTGCAAGGCGGGTTTTTGTTTGCAAACAAACCGCCTTGCAGGAGGCTTACATAAAGGCAAGTTCGCCAACTTTTGCCAACTTTTTTATCTGATATTCTATCGTTTGCGGCGGGTATTTTCTTTACAATGTTCCATATGACACCACAAGAATCCTCTTCCACCTCTCCTCTTGTCCGCATTCTCGTTGTAGATGACCACCCTAACACGGCAACGACTCTTGCCCGCGCGCTTTCACAGCTGGGACCAAACGTGCAGGTCACTTCCGCCACCAGCGGTCACGATGCGTTGGAAAAGATAAAACTTAACGGCGTGGATATTCTCTTCACCGACATGATTATGCCGGAGATGACCGGGCTGGAATTAATTGAAAAACTGCAAAGCCATCCGTCTGGCAGACCGGCGTTCACTTACCTTGTCACGGCGTATGATGTGCCGGGCTTGAAAGTCACCGCGCATCGTTTGAACGTCAATGAAGTTATCATCAAACCTGTGCGCCCGGAAAAAATCTGCCAAATTGCCAGCCGCGCCATTGAAGAGATGAAGCACACAACGCGCCCAAACAAAGGCGCGCAAGCCGCCGCAAAAAAGAAGTTCAAAATACTGGTGGCGGATGACCGCCCCGATAACGTGACCTTGCTCACCCGCTACCTTGAATATGAAGGTTATTCCTGCGTGGCGGCAAGGGATGACTTGGAAACCCTCGACAAAATTCACGATGAGTTACCCGACCTTGTGCTTTTGGATGTGGATATGCCCCACAAGGACGGGTTTTCTGTGTTGCAGGAGGTCCGCGCCGACCCTTCGGTCAGCTATATTCCCATCATCATCTTAACTGCCGCCCGCCTCGACTCTTTGGATGTGCAATCAGGCTTGGAATTGGGCGCCGATGATTATGTGACCAAACCGTTTGACCGTCATGAGTTGATGGCGCGTATTCGCACCAAACTGCGCGTTAAAGAAACCGAAGACGTCATTCGCCGCCGCAACAAGGAATTGAACCTGCTGCCCGAAATTGGCAGGGAGTTGAGCGCGCGCACCGAAATCAAAGACCTTGCATACATCCTGATTAAGCGCACCGTTGAAACATTGGGCGCGCTGCAAGGGACCATGGTCATCTTTCAGAACGGCGCAAGCGAAGAGCTCGCGCTTTCGCAGAATTTAAATTCCGCGCCAATGGATTTGCCCGCCGGGGTTATCGAAAAAATCAAGGAAACGCGGCAAGGATTCTTGATTGAAAATACGCTGAACGACGAGTGTTGGGGCGCAAAGCCCGAAGATGCCCCGCTTTCGGCGGTGGTTGTGCCTTTGCACGGGCGCAAAGAATTGTTGGGCTTGCTTGCGCTTATTCACGAGCAGGAAAGTTACTTTACCCATGACCACCTGCTCCTGCTGCAAGCCATTGCCAGTCAGGCTGCCATTGCAGTGGAAAACGCGCGTTTATATGCCGCCGCCGCGCGGGAACAAAAACGGCTTGCCGCGGTTTTACAGCACGCCGCCGAAGCCATTCTCGTATTTGATGCGGAAGGACGCCTGAGCCTGCTCAACCCCGAAGGCGAAAAACTCTTCACAGATTATCAAGCCAAGCTGAACCAGCCCTTGGAACCCGGACATGGATACGACGGTTTGATTGAGCTTTTGAACAATGCGCGCGCTTCCCGCGCTTTTACCTCCGGCGAATTAAAATGGCTCGACCAGCGTGTCTTTAATACCCTGATAACCCCGATTGAAGACGGCGGGCAGGTTGTCATTTTGCATGATGTCACGCGCTTTAAGGACCTTGAACAGTTGAAAAATGAATTCATCGCCACCGTCTCGCATGACCTGAAAAACCCCATTACCAGCATCAGCGGTTTTAGTTCACTGCTCGAACAGGCGGGACCTCTCAACAAACAGCAAAAAAATTTTATTGAACGCATTCAAGCCGCCGCGCAAGCCATGAGCGAGTTGGTGCAGAACATGATGTCGCTCGCGCAGATGGATTTGAAATCTCAAAAAACGGTTGAACCTGTGGACATGAATCAAATCCTGGATGAAATCCACAAGGAATTTAAAGCGCAAGCCGAAATGAAAAAACAAAAGTTCACATTCGTTTCGCTGCAAAACCCCGTTATACTTAAGGGTGACCCGCTGCAATTAAAGCAAATGCTGCGCAACCTGCTTGGCAACGCGGTCAAGTACACGCCGGAAGAAAAAGAAATTTCACTCAAAGCCCATACCTCCGGCTCAAACTTGGTGATTGAAGTGGCTGACACGGGGTATGGTATTCCCGCCGCAGATTTGCCGTTTATCTTCAATCGTTTTTACCGCGCGCGCGGAGAAAAAAGCAGCGGAGCAGAAGGAAATGGGTTGGGGCTGGCGATTGTAAAATCAATTATTGAGCAGCATGGCGGAAGGGTGGAAGTAAAAAGCGAAATT
>DAOTZP010000078.1:0-1512 GCA_034434265.1 Anaerolineales bacterium
CATGGTGATGACATCGCCTTCCATGCCGCTGATTTCAGTAATGGAGGTGACTTTGCGGCTGCCGTCCTTCATACGTTCCTGCTGGCAGATGAGGTCCACCGCGCCTGCAATCTGTTCGCGGATGGCGCGAACGGGCAGGTCCAACCCTGCCATCAAGCACATCGTCTCGATACGGGAAATTGCATCGCGGGGGGTGTTGGCATGTGCGGTTGTCATGGAGCCATCGTGACCTGTGTTCATGGCTTGAAGCATGTCCAATGTTTCGCCGCCGCGGCATTCGCCGACGATAATGCGTTCAGGGCGCATACGAAGGGCGTTAATCACAAGGTCGCGGATGGTTACTTCGCCGCGTCCTTCAATGTTGGGCGGGCGGGATTCAAGCGTCACCACATGCTCCTGACGAAGTTGCAGTTCCGCCGCGTTTTCAATCGTGATGATGCGCTCGTCGCCGGGGATAAAACTTGAAAGTACGTTGAGCAATGTTGTTTTGCCGGAGCCTGTACCGCCGGAGACAACGATATTCAAACGGGCTTCCACGCAGGCTTTCAAAAACTGCACCGCTTCAGGGGAGATGGAGCCAAATTGAATCAGCTGTTCGATGGTGATTGGGTTTTTGGAAAATTTACGAATGGTCAGAACAGGTCCAATCAGTGAAATGGGCGGAATGACCGCATTGACGCGGGAGCCGTCCGGCAAGCGCGCATCCACATACGGGCTGGATTCGTCAATACGACGACCAAGCGGGGCAACGATGCGCTCAATGATACGCATGACATGTTCATTGTTTTCAAATGTAACCGGCACGCGATGCAGCTTGCCCTTGCGTTCAATGTAGATGTTCTTTGGTCCGTTGACCATGATTTCAGAGATGGTGTCGTCTTCAAGCAGCGGCTGCAACGGTCCAAACCCGAGGATTTCAGCGGCAATTTGCTCGAACAAACGCGCGCGTTCAGGGCGCGAAAGCGGAATGTTTTCTTCCGCAAGGATTTGGTCGAACAGGGTTTGAATGGTGCGCTTAACCTCATCCGATTTTGAGACATCCATGGATGGGTCAATTTCAGCGAGCAATTTATTTTGCACGCGGGTTTTGAGGTCGAAGTATGAACCTGCCTGCGGGGAAGTGGATGGGGCGCTGACTCTGCGCGTTTGTAATGAAGAAAGGCGCGAAGAATCTCCCCCGCCTTCCGCGGGCGGGCGCTGCTGGGGCTGTTGAGGGGATGGCGGCGTGTTTCCACCGCCGGATGGTTGCTGCGGCTGTCCGCCGCCTTGTTCAATGCGTCGAAGCAATGACATATAAAACTACTCCTTATCGCCTGCTTGGCACATTGGGTTCTTCATCCAACGCTGTGACACGGGCGCGCACAACCTCTGCAAGGGAGAGTACGCCCTTGCCCACAGGTTGGGCTTTGTTATCAATCATAAATGGAACGCCGCGATTCATTGCCGTAATGACAACTTTTTCGTCCAATGGAAGGACTGCCTGAATTTCATGCTTGAGATTTTCGCCGACGC
>DAOTZP010000079.1:0-2572 GCA_034434265.1 Anaerolineales bacterium
GTGATGGTGGGCGTAAGCGTTTGCGTGGGCGTTTGGCTGGGCGTTTCGGTGATGGTCGCCGTGGAAGTGACTTCCGTAGGCGTAAGCGTTTCCGTCGGGGTGGAAAGGTCGGGCGTGTTGGTGATTGTTGCTGTAGGGGTGGGGGTGGGCGCAGCGGTTAAAGCAACGAAGCCAACGCAGTAACACGGGAGCGTTGCAACGATGATGATGACGAGCGCCATGCGCAGGCGGTTGCGGGGGGTCTCGGATGCAAACATAACGCTTCGATTATAATCGAACTGATGATTCCAAAACACCTTCGCATTGCCGGATTTCTTTCCTACCTTGAGCCTGTGGAATTGGGCTTCGATTCATTTAACCTTGCGTGCATTTCGGGACATAACGGCGCGGGCAAATCCTCGCTGTTGGATGCAATCACATGGTCTTTGTTTGGCGAAGCGCGCGGCAAGGGCAATGATGTCATCCACTTAAACCCGAAAGTGAAAGCGGCGGAAGTGGCGTTTACGTTTGAATACGAAGGCAATATCTACCGCGTCATTCGCAAATTGCCGCGCGGAAAAACAACAACGCTTGAATTTCAAATTCAAGCGCGGGAAGGCTGGCGCCCGCTGACGGAAAAATCCGCCCGCGAGACGCAACGGCGCATTGAACAAACCCTGCGCATGGATTATGAAACGTTCATCAACGCTTCTTTCTTTTTGCAGGGCAAAGCCGACCAGTTTACGCAAAAAAAAGCAAGCGAGCGCAAGGCAATCTTAAGTTCCATTTTGGGGTTGGAAATTTGGGAGGAATATAAAACCCGCGCGGCAAACAAACGCAAAGCGGTGGAGAATGAAATCAGTCAAATTGAAGGCAGGCTGGCGGAAATTGACGCGGAACTGGCGGAAGAGGATGAGCGAAGGGCGAAACTTGTCGCGCTGGAAAAATCGCTCGCGCAGTTGTCGCAACTTCGCGCCGCGAAAGAATCCGCGCTGGAAACAATTCGCAAGAACGCGGCTTTGCTCGACGGGCAGAAAAAACAGGCGGAGACTCTTCTCGCTTCGCTCAATCGCGCGCGCGCTTCGCTCGCCGCATTTGAATCGCGGCTGGCGGAAAAAGACTCCGCCCGCGCTGTTCACGCGGATTTGATTTCCCGCGCAAAGGAAATTGAATCCGCGCACAAGGCTTGGCAGAAAACCCGCAAGCAGTTGGAAGAGATGGACAAACTGGCGAATCAGTTTCGCGGGTGGGATGAAAAACGCCAGCCGTTGATTCGTGAAATTGAAGTGGAACGCGCGAAGTTGGAGCAGGAGCGAAATTCCTTAAAAAACCAGTATTCAGTTATCAGTAACCAGTTGTCCGTTGTCGGTGAGTTGCAAAGTCAAATTGCGGCGGCGCGTGAAGAGTTGCAAAATGTGGAAGCGAAGATAGCCGGACGCGCGGAATTGGAAAACAAGCGCAATGAAGCGCGCGAATATATCGCTTCGCTTAAAGCGGAAAATGAAGCGCTGAAAGCCAGCATGAAAGAACTGGATGAGCGTATTAAATCTTTGCAGGCTGCCAGCGGCGCGGCTTGCCCGTTGTGCGGTCAGGATTTGAGCGAGGAGCATCGCAAGTCCACGCTGGCGCAGTTGGAAAAGGAAGGCAGGCGGCAGGGCGACCGTTTTCGCAAAAACAAAGCGGAGATGGAGGATGCGCAGTCACAAATCACCGATTACCAATCTCAAATCTCCAATCTTGCATCTGTTGAAAATGAGCGCGTGAAGATTTCCAACTCGATTACGCAAATGAGCGAACGGCTTGCCGCGATTCAATCCGCTGAGGCGGAGTGGAACGGGACGGGCAAAAAGCGGCTGGATGAAGTAACCAAATTGCTTGAACAAGAATCGTTTGCGGCGGAAGCGCACAAACAATTGAAAGCGCTGGATAAAGAGCTGGCAAAACTTGGGTATGACGCCTCCGCGCATGACGCGAAGCGGGCGGAGGAGTTGGAACAGCGCGGGGTGGAGGATGAGTTTCGCGGGTTGGAAATGGCGCGCGTGGTCATTAAGGAAATCGAAGGCGAAATTAAAAATCTGAAAGCGGATATTGTCAGGCAAAAATCTGAAATTGAAAGTTTGGAGAAGGAATATCAAGCCGCAAAATCCGCGCTGGATGAGGCAAGCCAATCCGCGCCGGATGTGAACGCCGCCGAACGCGAAGTGTTTGCCCTGCGCGAGGAGGAAAATGAAATGCGCGAGCAGGTGGGCGGCGCGAGCCAAAAAGTGCGGGCGTTGAATTCGCTGCGCGCGCGCAAAGCCGAATATGACGCGCAGCGCGCGGCGTTGAGCCAGCAAGTGATGCGGTATAAAATTCTTGAACGTTCGTTTGGCAAGGACGGCATCCCCGCCTTGTTGATTGAAGAGGCGCTGCCGCAAATTCAAGACAAGGCAAACGAATTGCTTGAGCGCTTAAGCGGCGGCACAATGTCGGTTCATTTCAGCACGCTGGCGGAATACAAAGACGCGAAGCGTGAAGACAAAAAAGAAACGCTCGATATTCAAATCAGCGATGGCAGCGGCTTGCGCGATTATGAGATGTATTCGGGCGGAGA
>DAOTZP010000080.1:0-2263 GCA_034434265.1 Anaerolineales bacterium
GTGCTTACGGAGGGGGAAGTCTTCCCGCGCTCTATCATCGAAAGCGCGTTGGCGGACAAGCCGCTTTTCGATGCAAGCGCGCGCATGGAAATGTTCCGCGCTTCCCTTAATTCCCGCAAACGGTTTGCCACATTGACGGAGACTGCTTCGCGCATCAAAGACTCCATAAATATCACCTCTGTAATTCGTCCAAGTCTTGTCATATTATACCTGAAATTAATGTGACATTAAACAATACTTAATATGACATCCTATACTATTGTACGAAGCATCACAATATTATGATGGGGTTGCAAATATGCGTTTATACGAATATAGGTGAATTTTATGGTCACTCCAACCCTCCAACAGGAAATTTCCCAACTCGAAGCAAATTTCTGCGCCGCGCTTTCAGACCCCAACCGCCTGCTGATACTATACGCGCTCAACGAAAAGCCGCTTAACGTAACCGAGCTGGGGAATGAACTCGGCTTGAATCAGCCGACCACCTCGCGCCATCTCAAAGTGTTGCGCGAGCGCGGACTCGTGCATACCGTCCGCAGCGGAACGACCATCACTTATCACCTTTCCGACCCTCGATTAATTCAAGCCCTGGACTTGCTTCGCAGCGTGATGAAAGAGCGCCTTGCCTATCAAGCCAGCTTGATTAATGAAATTTCACAGGAGAATGTATGACGAAAAAACGCTTCCCTTTCTGGACGATTGGACTGGTCGGCATCCTTTTGCTGATTCTCGTCCCCGTTCTTTACTTCCTCCCCCGCGCCGAAAGCAAAAACGACCCGGCGGCATACCTCCCCGAAAAACCGGTTCACACCGACCATAAGGACATCATCAACGGCGAGTTTAAGACCGGACAGGACGTGACCCGCGCCTGTTTGGAATGTCATGAAGACGCGGCGGCGCAGGTGATGAAGACCGCGCACTGGACATGGGAATCAAAGCCTTTCGACGTGCCGTGGCGCGACGAACCCGTCACCATTGGCAAAGCCAATCAAATCAACAACTTCTGCATCAGTGCGCAGGGCAATCAAAAATCCTGTATGTCCTGCCATGCGGGATACGGCTGGGAAGAGTACAAGGAATACGATTACTCTAAAGCCGAAAACGTGGATTGTCTCGCCTGTCACGCGGATATGGGCGTTTATGGCAAGGGCAAATACGGCAACCCCGCCGATGGTGTGGACCTGCTGGCTGCCGCGCGTTCCGTCCGCACGCCCACCCGCGAGAACTGCGGCAAATGTCACTTTGACGGCGGCGGCGGCAACGGCGTGAAGCACGGCGACCTTGACGAGGGCTTGTACTTCCCGCAAGAATCGCTTGATATTCACATGGGCGGCGAAAACAATATGCAATGTATTGACTGTCACTGGACGAAAGACCACCAGATCTTGGGGCGCATGTTGGCAGACAACTACACCATTGACCCGCAAGAGCAGGTCTCCTGCGAGCAATGCCACGTCAATCAACAGCACGAGGACGAGCGCATCAATACGCATCTTTCCGCAGTGGCGTGCCAGACCTGCCACATCCCCGCAATTGCGCTGGAAGACCCCACCAAAACCTATTGGGATTGGTCAAAGTCCGGTCAGGAAGGACGCGAAGACGACCACTTCACCTATCTTAAAATCAAAGGCGAGTTCGTTTATGAGCGAAACTTTGCGCCGACTTATCTCTGGTTCAACGGCAATAACGAATACCGCTACTTGCTCGGCGACCCGGTCAATGAAGGCGGCGTGACCTACATCAACAAGCCTGCTGGCAGCATTGAAGACAAGAACGCAAAAATCTTCCCCTTCAAATTGCATATCGCCAAGCAGCCCTACGATACAAAATACAAACACCTGCTCGCGCCCATCACCGCCGGGGAAAACGGCTACTGGACGACTTTTGATTGGGACCTGGCGTTCAAGCTCGCCGAAGAACGCATGGGCTTGCCATACAGCGGCGAATACGGCTTCACCGAAACCTACATGTACTGGCCCACGACTCACATGGTGCAATTCGCCGACAAAGCCCTGCAATGCGATTCCTGCCACGGCGACGGCGGACGCATGGACTGGGCGGCATTAGGCTACCCCGGCGACCCGGTGGAATGGGGCGGAAGGAAATAATTCGGGTACAACTATGAAACGATACTCATTACTCATCCTGACTGGATTACTCATCATCGCTCTTGGATTGGGAATACGCGCGGCTTTTGCCTCGCCTCAAGCGGATTCGGCTCCCCAAACCGCCATCCAGCATCCGAACTTCGCCTTGCTGG
>DAOTZP010000081.1:0-7096 GCA_034434265.1 Anaerolineales bacterium
AAAACGCCAAAACCATTGCGGATGCGCTGCAAACGGCGGGCGCAAAACAAACCTTCATTACCGAAGTTCATTAATTAAGGCAAGTTGCCGCCTTCAAAAGGGAAGAAGGATGTTGCCTGTTTTGAACCGCCGATGTGCAGAGGGCGAAGCGTTTTAATGAATTTCTCCGTGTCTTCCGCGCCTCTGCGGTAAAAATTAAGCAAGGGCAGCAACTTGGGTTAATTAATTGGATGACTCAGCGCGTCGTGAACCAAAAATGGCTTGCGCCCATCCCGCCCTATTTTGCAGTATGGATGGGATTGTTCATCTTCAAAAACGCATGGGCGGCATTGCTTGGTTTTCATCTTGCAATTCTCATTACGCTGGCTTTCTTCCGCCCCGGCCTTTCGCTGAATATTTTATTCAAGAACAATCATCCCCGCTGGATTTTCACCAGCGTTTTTTTGTGCGGCGCAAGCGGCATTGGCTTGTATTTTTTCTGGGACTTGTTCCATGTTTCCAGCAATCCGCCCGAAGCGCTCAACGTCATTGGCTTCAATCCATTTTCGTGGATGACGTTCATCGCTTACTTTTCGCTGGTCAACCCGCTTGTTGAAGAATACTTCTGGCGCGGATTTTTAGGCAGCCCCTCGCGCAGCCCATACATCGGCGATTTTATTTTTGCCGGGTATCATCTGCTGATTTTGTGGAAGATTGTCCCCGCGCTTTCCATGCTTGTTGCGCTTATCTTTCTTTCCACGGCGGGGTGGTTGTGGCGGCAAATTCACCGCGAAGGCGAAGGCTTGCTCGCCCCCGTGCTGGGTCACATTGCCGCCGATTTTTCCATTCTTGCGTGCGCGTATCTCAAATACGTCTCATAAAAAGGCGCGCGCATTATCCGCTTTTTAACTTTGCCACTGTCACGCCTTCGCCGCCCTCTTTATCTCCGCCCTCTTCAAAGGACTTGATGTATTCGTGTCCGCGCAGGGCTTCGCGCACGGCTTGACGCAGCCGCCCCGTTCCCTTGCCATGAATGATGCGCACAAACGGCAAGCCCCAAAGAAACGCCTGCTCCAAATATCTTTCCAATTTGTCCAGCGCTTCATCGGACATCAATCCGCGCAAATCCACTTCCATGCCGGGGGATTTTGCGCTGGGCGAAGAAACCTTGCCCGCTGGCTGATGACTGGTTACTGGCGGCTGATTACTGGCAACTGCCTCGCCTGACTTTTTTCTTAAATCCGCAAGTCTCGCGCGCACTCTTAACGTGCCAATTTGAACCTCTGCATCCGATTCGCCCAGCGCGGTGATGATTCCTTCGGCGTTTAGCGTGGCGACCAACACCTTTTCACCCAGTTTCAAATCGCCGAATACTGAATACTGCTCGCCGGATACTTTTCTCTCCACCGGCGTTTCCACCTTGTCTTCCATCTTTTGCATTTTTTCTTCAATGGCTTTGATGGCTTGCAAAGGCTGGCTGGCTTTTTTCAACTGTGATTTAAGCGACTCGATATTTTTCTTCAACACCGCCACTTCAAGCTCGCCTTCGGCGCGCGCTTTTGCCAACACCTCGCGCCTTTCGTCTTCGATTTTATCCAGCCTTTTTTGCAGTTCAAGAGCTTGCGCTTCGAGTTTGGCGCGGGCTTTTTCCAATTTCTCGCGTTCGCGCGAGGCGCGGTTGCGCTCCTTGCGAATGTCATCCAGCAGTTTGTCGGCGCGCAAATCCAGCGGATTGATTTCCGCTTTTGCAGCGTCAATGATGGATTGCGGAAGTCCCAGCTTTTGGGCAATCAGCAGCGCGTTGGAGCGTCCGGGCAGACCGAGTGTAAGTTTATAGGTCGGGCGCAGAGTCTCAATGTCAAATTCCAAAGAAGCGTTCACCACGCCTTCCGTCCCATGCGCGAAGGTTTTCAGTTCGGGATAATGCGTGGCAATCAGAGTCATTGCGCCAACTTGCAGCAGGTGACTTAAAATGGCGCGGGCAAGCGCGGCGCCTTCCTGCGGGTCTGTTCCCGAACCGAGTTCGTCAAAAATCACCAGCGAGCGATGGTCAATTTTCTTTAAGATTCGGATGATGTTGGTGATATGTCCGCTGAACGTGGAAAGCGACTGCTCGATGGATTGCTCGTCGCCAATATCCGCCCAGATGGAATGAAAGCACGGCAGTTGCGAGCCGCTTTGCGCGGGGATGTGCAGCCCGCTTTGCGCCATCAATGCCAGCAAGCCGACAGTTTTCAGCGAGACGGTTTTGCCGCCCGTGTTCGGTCCGGTGATGACGATGGCGCGGGTCCCTTCACGCGGGTCAATATCAATCGGCACAACCGTTTCGGGGTCCAGCAGCGGGTGGCGGGCGCGGATTAATTCAATTTTCAATTTGCGATTTACAATTTGCGATTGACCATTTCCGGGCTGTTTACTAGTCACTGATAACTGTTCACTGAGAAATGGCTCATTGGCTCTCAACGCATCCGCATATTTTGCTTTTGCAAACACAAGGTCAAGATAGGCAAGGTTTTCAATGCCGTGTTTAATTTCGGCGGCATGTTCGCCGACCTGCCCCGAAACTTCCGCGAGGATTCTTCTTTCTTCATTGCGCTCGGCGAGCTGCAATTCTCTGATTTCGTTGTTCGCTTCCACAATCGGCAGCGGCTCCACAAACAAAGTCGCTCCGCTGGAAGACTGGTCATGCACAATGGATTTGATGCGCCCCTTAAACTCCGCCCGCAGCGGAATGACATACCGCCCGTCGCGCTGCGTAATAATCGGCTCTTGCAGCATGGATACGGTTTTGGCGTCGGTCACATATTTTTGCAGGCGGCTCATTAAGCGGTCTTGCGCGATTTTGAGGCTGCGGCGAATCTCCGCCAGTTTTGGGGAAGCAGAATCCAACACTTCGCCGCGGTCGGAGAGGATGCGCGAAATCGCGTCCACCAGTCCAAAGGTGGGGGGCAGCCCAAGCGCAATGTTAAACAAGCGCGGATATTCCGCTTCTTTACGCTCGAAGGTTTTTTTTAACTCACGGCATGAGATGAGCGTGGATTTAACATCCAACAGCGCGTGCGGGTCCAGCACGCCGCCGCGCGCGGCAAGGTCCGCATGTGGGCGAATATCGTGCGCGGCGCGGACGCCTGTATCCACAATTGCAAGCAGTTTGCGCGCTTCGGAAGTTTCTTGCAGCCATGCGCGGGCAAGCTCAAAAGAGGATGTCGGTTCAAGCGCGCGCGCGAGTTCCATCGAAGCGGAGAAAGCGCAAAATCCCGCGAGGCGTTCTTTGACTTTGGGGTATTCCAGTACGTTGAGAGTCTTGCTGTCCATATTTGGGAATTATAATGTACATCACTCTTGGAGGTTGTCATGCTCGAAAAAAATCATTCCCTCACCGCCCGCGCTGCCGCGCGTATCGAGCATCTCTTAATGACTCGCCTTGTGCCAAAAGACAACACGGGGATTCTTTTCAAGTGGTTCTTTAAGATTCCGATAGCGCAGGTCAACCCGTCTTCGCTCGCCATTTGGAAACGCTGGGCGGGCGATGATGTGGACGGCTCGATGGAAAGCATGAAACGCGCGGCAAAGTTTTTTCCGTGCTTTCGGCTGAAAAAAATTTAAGGAGAACCCATGAGATTGAAAGATAAAGTCGCCATCATTACAGGAGCAACCAGCGGGATAGGCAAAGCCACCGCCATAAGATTTGCGGAAGAAGGCGCCGCGCTGGTCATTACAGGAAGAAGAGTCGAACTGGGGGAAAAGGTCGCGGCGGAATGCAAAGCCAAAGGCGCGAAGTGCGTCTTCGTGCAAGCCGACCATACCCATCCAGCCGACTGCCAGCGGGTGGTTGAATCCGCGCTGGCGGAATTTGGTCGCATTGATATTTTGTTCAACAACGCGGGCATCGTCACCAAAGGCACAGCCGAAACCACATCCGATGAGACTTGGGAAGAAACAATGAGCGTCAACGTCACGGCGGTTTGGCGCATGTGCAAACTGGTCATTCCGCACATGAAGAAGCAGGGACGCGGCGCGATTGTGAACAACGGGTCAGACTGGTCTGTAGTGGCGGGCAAAAACGCCTTCCCTTATGTGGTGAGCAAGGGCGCAATCGGCATGATGACAAAGGCAATGGCGCTCGATTATGCGCGTGACGGAATCCGCGTGAATGCGGTCTGCCCGGGCGATACGTTTGTGGACAGGTGGATTGAGAAAGGATATTTTGAAGGCTCCGACCCCGTGACGTTGGAACAAGCCATCAAGGAATCCAGCGCGTATATTCCCATGGGACGATTTGGCAAGCCCGAAGAAATTGCAAACGCGGTTTTGTTTTTGGCGTCCGACGAGGCGAGTTTTGTCACCGGTCATCTGCTGCTGGCGGATGGCGGCAATACGGCGCAATAAGGACGGTCAATGAAAAAAATTTTTTTGTTGATGTTGATTGCCGCGCTCTTAATTTCATGCGGGGGAAGCAAGCCCAATACCCGCTCCCCAAACATCATTGTCTTTCTCGCCGATGATATGGATGTGAAGTTGATGCCGTTCATGAAAAATGTGGATGAACTGATTACGCGGCAGGGCGCAACTTTGACCAATTACATCACCACCACGCCGTTATGCTGCCCGTCCCGTTCCTCCATGCTGACGGGCGAGTACGCGCACAACACCAATGTTCTGGAAAACTCCCCCGGTTTTCGCATGTTTTTGAGAAGAGGAAAAGAAGCCGATACCTTTGCCGTCTGGCTTCATAACGCCGGTTACAAAACATCGTTGCTGGGAAAATACTTAAACGTGTATCCCATCGGCGCGGGCAGGGACCACGTCCCCGCCGGTTGGGATGACTGGCGCGCCTTCCTTTACCAAAAAGGCGACGCGGACTTTTATTACAACTACGCCATGAATGAAAACGGAACGTATAAGGAATATGGCTCCGCGCCCGAAAATTACAGCACGGATGTCATCAAAAGCAAGGGGCTTTCCTTTTTGAACGAACGCAAAAAAGACAATGCGCCCTTCTTCATGCTCTTTTCCGTGTACGCGCCGCATGGACCGAGCGAACCCGCCCCGCGCCATGCAGACCTGTACCCCGCCCTGCAATATCAAACCGCTCCATCAGCAAATGAAGACATCAGCGACAAACCCTCCGCCATTCAACAGCTGGCAAATCTGGGCGATGAAGTGGACAGCGGAGACGCCAATACTTTGTTTCGCCGCCGTGCGCAAAGCCTTGCCGCAGTGGATGAAATGGTCGCCGAGGTGGTGCAAGCCCTTGAACAAAATCACATGCTTGAAAACACTTACATCATTTTCACATCCGATAACGGCTTTCACATCGGCGAGCATGGTTTTCCCACCGGCAAGGGGCTTGCCTATGAAGAAGATATTCGCGTCCCGTTTGTGATTCGCGGACCGGGCATTCCCGCTGGGTTGGAGATTTCCCAACTCACCGCGAATATTGACCTCGCTCCCACCTTTGCCGACATGGCAGGCATTCCCCACTCCCCGGCGGTGGATGGCCGCTCCCTGCTGCCGCTGCTGCAAAATCAGCCCGTTGAAAACTGGCGCAGTTTGCTGCTTATTCAAGCTGGATACATGGACAAAACGCAAAGCGCCGATTTTCAAAATGTTTCCTTGCAAAGCGCAGCGCCTGTCTATGAATATTCCGACAGCCCGTATGATGATTTTTTGTGGGCGATTGAAGGCGGCGCGTATCGCGGCATTCGCGGCGAAACATTTGTCTATGTGGAATATGAAAACGGCGAAGCGGAATATTACGATTTGTTGAAAGACCCTTATCAAATGGAAAACACGGTCAATACGCTGGATGAGCAGTATCGCGCAAATTTGAGCGCATTGCTGCAAACGCTCAAAACCTGCCATGCGGAAGAATGCCGCGCCGCCGAACAAACTCAAATCAACAAATAGGAGAATTCATGATTGTCGTATCCGATATGATGGGAACGCTGACCACCGGCTCGCCTTTTTTAGGTCTGGTGGATTGGGTAAAGCACAACCAGAGCAAATTTCGCGCCAATGTGTATATGGCAATGATTATGCCTTCTTATCTGCTCGCTAAAAACGGGCTGATTGACTGGCAAAAGTGGGGGCAGCAATTAATGATAGACAGCCTTGCCTACATCAAAAACGCGGATGAAGAAAAGGTGAAGCAAGCCGCCGAATGGCTGGTGGAACATGACCTGTGGAAAAAACGCCGCGAAGACGTGGTGGCGCGTTTGATTCAACACCGCGAACAAGGCGCGCAGGTGTATATTGCCAGCAGCGTCGTCGAGCCGTTCATCGAGCCGTTTGCCCGCAGAATTGGCGCGCAAACCATCGGCACGCCCGCGCATATTGTCAATGGAAAATTTCAAATGCAGGGGAATCTGGTTGCGGATGAGAAAAAAATTGAGCGCGTATTAAGCAAACTCGGCGTGGATAAAGTGGACTTCGCATACGGCGACACCATCCTCGATGTTCCCTTGCTTGAACATGCCGACCATCCCGTTGCCGTGTATCCCGAAGCGCGCCTGAAAGCCCTCGCGCTCCAACGCGGCTGGGAAATCATCGGCGATACGCCCAAATACGCGAAGTAAATTGCAGGGGTGAACAAATTTTCCAACGGACTTTATCGCGGACTCGCGGACAAAAACGGACGTTTCCGCTCATGGAGGCATAATAGACGCAGGAGAAACGAAGTCCGTTCTACTCCGTGAATCCGTGATAGAGTCCGTTTAAGACCGTTGACTCCCGCCTCCTCAAAGCCTTCCTCTGCCATATCATGCCCGCAGGGTACGCCCACGCGGACTCGAAACCCGTCCGTGACCTGTACGCCCGCCTGACAAAAGACGGCGTTATAATGGCGGCATGAGAAACGGGAAGCGCTCATCCAAACTTTGCGGCAGAAAAACGCCGAATTGACCGCGAAATTCGGCGTGAAGTCCCTGTTGCTGTTTGGCTCGGTGGCGCGGAACGAGGCAACTTCCGCCAGCGACGTGGATTTGCTTGTGGAGTTCAACCGCCCGGTGGGATATTTCGGCTTGTTTGCGTTGCAAGATTACCTTGAGAAATTACTCGGCTGCCCCGTTGACCTTGGCACGCCTGACAGCCTGAAACCATATATCAAAGAACGTAT
>DAOTZP010000082.1:0-8894 GCA_034434265.1 Anaerolineales bacterium
ATGTACGCCGATGACCCCACTCCCCCTTGTTGTTGACAACCTTTCCTTTCGCTACCGTGACCGCAAAGGCGCGGCGATTCACAATATTTCATTTGAAACCAACCCGGGCGAAATTCTATTAATTGCGGGCGCAAGCGGGTGCGGCAAGACAACCTTAATCCGCTGTATTAATGGATTAATTCCGCGCTCGTACAAGGGCGAAATAAGCGGCAGCATCAAAGTCTTTGGCGAGGATGTTTCGCGCTGGAAGCTTTCGCAAATTTCGCAAAAAATCGGCACGGTGCTGCAAGACCCCGAAAGACAAATTCTCGGCACGAAAGTTTTGAACGAAGTCGCGTTTGGCTTGGAAAATTTAGGCATGGAGCGCGGCGAAATTTTTAAGCGGGTGGATTAAGCGCTGGAATTTTTGAAAATTCCCCACTTAAGAAACCGCGAGACATTTAATTTATCCGGCGGTGAAAAGCAAAAAGTGGCATTGGCGGGCGTGCTTGCCATGCGCCCTTCCATTTTGCTGCTGGATGAGCCGCTCGCCAGCCTTGACCCCGCCTCCGCGCAGGATACGCTGGACGCGGTGCGCGCTCTCGCCGATACGGGCATGACCGTCCTCATGGTTGAGCATCGCGTGGAGGATGTGCTGAGAATCAATCCCAACCGCGTGATGTTTATGAGCGAAGGAAACATCCGTTACTTGGGAGACGTGGCGGGGTTATCACAAGTAGTGAATTACCGCGAGGTGAAACTCCCCGCCGGGCAAATCATTGAACGCGCAAAGCATGACCCCGCGCCCAAGCCCATTCAGATTCTGCCTGCGGCGAAGGAAAAGCCCGGAGACGAAGCATTGGTCGAGTTTCGGGATGTCGCGTTTGGGTATGAAGCCGGGCGCGAGGTGCTGCACGGAATCAATCTCAAAATCAATCGCGGTGATGTGATTGCAGTGCTTGGTCCAAACGGCGCGGGCAAGACGACTTTTGTCAAACACGCGATTGGCTTGCTCAAACCGAAATCGGGCAGCGTGCTGGTGAACGGTCACGACACCCGCGAAGCAAGCGTGGCTGAAATTGCCAGCATGTTGGGGTATGTGTTCCAAAGCCCCAGTCACATGCTGTTTGCGCCGACGGTGCATGATGAGTTGGCGTTTGGTCCGACGAACATGAAACATCCAAAAGAGCAGATTGAATTGGAAGTGAAAGAAGCTCTGGAAATTGTGAATCTTTCAGATAAATTGAACGACCCGCCGCTGGCGCTTTCGTTCGGTCAGCAAAAGCGCGTGAGCATAGCCGCCATTCTTGCCATGCGCTCGCGGATTTTGGTGATGGATGAGCCAACCGCCGGGCAGGATTATCAGAACTACATGAACTTTATGGATTCGATTTTGCAAATGCCCGCCTTTGAAGCGATTTTATTCATCACCCACGATGTTGACCTCGCCGCGATTTATGCCAACCGCGTGCTAATGGTGAACGATGGCAGGCTGGTTGCCGATGGCAAGCCCGAAGACGTGCTGCGCGACTTTGACCGCCTGCAAGCCAACCGCTTAATCCCCACTTCGCTGCTGGAAATGAACTTGAAGCGGTTTAACGAAACAGGGCGTTTCATGCGCGCAGAATCTCTGGCGCATGTGTAATGAGTGACGTAACGCAAAATTTATTTTGCGATGGTCAAACAAAACCAAAAAGGAGAGATGTGAAGATGGATAAAAAACTCACCAATGTTCTGATTACGTTTGTCGTCCTGCTTGCGCTGTTTGGCGTGATTATGTTTGTGTTGGGCGCAGGCGAGCCAGCCGAAGGCGCGTTATTCAACTTCTCGGTGGACCAATCCAGCGTTGTTTCGCGCTTTGTCTTTGTGGTGATTGGCGTGGCAATTGCCTTTGCCGTGTACTTCTTCACCAAAGAAAACCAAGCGTGGGAAGTCGGCACCCGCGAAGTGGTGTGGATGGCAATCGGCGCGGCGTTGTACGCGGTGTTCTCGTGGCTGTTCAATGGAACAGTTTTCGTTGTGCCTTCGCTGAGCCAAGTTTCACTCCGCCCTGCCATTGCAATCCCCATGTTCTTTGGGTACGCCTTTGGTCCCGTCGTCGGCTTCTTTACCGGCGCGGTGGGCAACATGTTCGGTGACGCGCTCACCGGCTTTGGTCTTTCTCCGCAGTGGAGCATCGGCAACGGTTTGGTCGGCTTCATCTCCGGCATGTGGATGCTGTTCAAAGATAAAAAGAAAAGCATGGATACGGTGTTGTACGTCAGCGGCGCGCTTGCGCTTTTGACGGTTGCGCTGTTTTTCATGAATCGTGGAGAAGCCAACATGCTTTACTACGATGTAGATAACGGCATTTTTGGCGACCAGCAAATTTCCCTCTTTGCCGGTCTCGCTATTTTGATTGGCTTTGTGTTGGTCTTCGGCGTGCGCTTTTTCTTCAGCGATAATGAAGACGTCGCCGCGGCTGTGACGTGGGGAATGCTTGGCAACATTCTCGGCATTCTCTTCGCCGCGCTGTCCGATATTGTCATCAACGGTTTCAGCCTTGCCGCTGCCATCGTGGGTGAATTTTTGCCCGCCGCCGGTCCCAACCTGATTTTTGCCGCCATCCTCGTCCCCATGCTGGTGGTCGCGTACACATCCACGCGCGCCCAATCGGGACGGTAGGGAAGCGGTCAGTAGTCAGTGTTCAGTATTCAGTGTTCAGTGACCAGTATTCGCTTTGGATACTGGTCACTGACAACCAATTACCAATAACCAATCACCGGAATTCACCATGCTCGTCGCCTGGCGTTACAGAAAACGCGAAAACTCCTTCATTCAATCCTTTGACCCGCGCGCGTGGGTGATTTTCTACGCCTGCTTTTTATTTTCCACCCTTTCGTTTTGGGACGCGCGTTTTCTTTTGCCTTTCTTTTTGATTTCTATGTTTGCGCTTTTTACTTCGGGAATCAAATGGCATGAAATCCGCCGCGCGTTTTTATTCATCATCGGGTTTGTTTTTTTCTTTGCCTTTCTTACTTTTCTCACCGGGCGGGGCGGCGTGGAAGTGTACGAGCAGGAGCATCTCATCCGCGAATTCAAAGCGTCGTTTTCCATTTTCGGCTGGACTCCGGCTTTGCAAATCACTGTGGAGCGGACTGCTTTTGCGGTCAGTCAATTGCTGCGCGTATCCAGCGTGGCGATTATGACCATTTTGATTCCGTACTCGCTCAACCCCGCGTTGTACGGCATCACCTTCAAAGGAGTTGGTCTGCCCGATAAATTTGCGTATGCGATGGATTTGACCATGCGCTTCATCCCCACCTTTGGGCGCGATTTTCAACTAACGATGGACGCGCAGCGCGCGCGCGGTTATGAGCTGGACAAAATCAGCGGGGGAGTGATTGAACAAGTCCGCAAGCTCGGTCCCATTTTTGTCCCCGTCACCATTCACGCCATTATTTCCAGCGAAGACATCATAGACGCGATGGATTTGCGCGCCTTTGGCGTCGGTCCGCGCACATGGACGGATGTGTTAACATATCAAACCCGTGACCGCGTATTGATTGCGGCTGGAGTTTTGATGCTTGCGCTTTCCATCTTCTTGGCATTGGCAGGGTTTGGCAATCTTTGGGTCCCGCAGGCTTTTATTCAATCTTTTCCCGTTCAATAGTTAATTTCCCGCCGATGTATGCTTGGCTGATTTTCACGGCTGCTACGGCGTTTGAAAGATAAACTTCCAGTCTGTGCCGTTTTGTGAATAGGGTGAAGTAACCCCAAGCACTTGAAAAAACGTCCGCCCGGGCCGCAGAAAAATTGGCTCACCGAGCAGGGTTGTCAGCAGCAGCGGCTGATTTTCATCTGTGCGATTCCACTGTGCGGGAAGGACAATCCCATCACGAAACACATAGGCATTGCCGCTACCCAGCAGGTCAATGTTATACACTTCATCTTCGGCATTAAATTGATTTGCAAAAGTGTGCGGCACAAACAATACCACCAGATTTTCCGTATTTACCTGTTGGGAAGTTTGCGCGTCGTACAACGGGGCGTAGGCTTCGCTTCTTCCCCGAATCATATCCTGCGATTCCTGATAGCGCAGGTATTTCTTCTGTGAGGCGTTGTATTCCCAATAATTGTAGCTGTAAGCCGAATAACGAAAATAAATGCGTGTTGCTTCAATCGGGCTTTGGGGCGCTTCCTCTGCAAAGAAGCCGTTGCGTAAATTTGGGCGCAGGTTGTCCACGTTTCGCTTTGCCGCGCAATTCGCCCATTTGAGCGTATTAAAGAAAAAATTGTTGTAATCTTCGCGTCTGGGGTATCCAAATACATAGGGCGGGCACGCTCCCGCGCCCGGCACGACCAAAAACTCATTCAATGTGGAATTTTTCAAATATGAAAGTTCGCGCGGGTCCGCAAACTTGAAAACCAAAAATGCGTTATACATCCGCGCCACATGCTCGTCAAAATACCGCCCTGAGCGCACCGGTCCGACCATCGGTGAGTCGTTGCTGTACATCACGGCAATAAAGCGCGTGTCGCCCCATTCAATGTAATATTCAAAGACTACATCCGCCAAGGTCAACCCCGATTGCGGACGCACATAATCGGGCGCGTTGGCAACTTTAATTGCCATTGGTCGCCGCTCCAACAGCGCGGGGTCGGGAGCGGGCAGCCCAGTGAGCGGGTTGATGGAATTCAACGCGGCAGAATCAGTCGGGGAGAGAATCTGCGCGGGCGTAGCGAATCCATCCTGCGGAACTCTGCCAAGCGGGTAGGGGGTGAAGGTTGCCTCTACAAGCGGAATGCTGGTTTGTAAATACGGGTTTTGCAGCGAATCTTGTACCTGGAACGGTGTGCGTGTAGGCATTACAGGAGAATTTGACGATGCTTCTGCAATGGGTGAATCCGCGCGCGCCTCCGAACCTGCGCACGAAATTGATACGGCGGCAAGCCAAAGCCCGGCTGCCAAAAGAAGACCTGTTCGGCTGATTCGAATCATATCTGTGATTGTACCAATACCTGATAAAATTATCACCTTCCATGTTAATTCCTGCTTCGTCTTTGCTTCTCTTTTTTACCGCGTTGATTTTGCTTGTTTTACGCGCTGCCACAGTGAACATCCGCGCGTCATGGTTAACCGGCATTGGCGGTTCGCTGCTTGCGCTGGTCAGTGTTTTGTTTTGGCTTCCGCCCATGCCGTTTGACTTTTCGCTGTCTGTCTGGCAGCCGAATGAAGTCTTTTCCCATCCCATTTTGTTTCGCGCGGATTCTTTTTCCTTCCCGCTCGCATTGAGCATTGCCGCATTGACTCTTTCCATTTTGCTTACAGCCGCGGCGCGTATGCCGATGACCAACTCAATTACTTGGGCGGGCGCGCTTTTGCTCGGCGGGTTGGGCTTGCTGGCAGTGACGGCAGGTAACCCCCTCACGCTTTTGCTGGTATGGAGCGCGCTTGATTTAATAGAGTTGCTTGTCATGCTCCGCTCCGTTGACCATCCTTCGCTCAATGAAAAAGTTGCCATTGCTTTTGGCACGCGCGTATTGGGCAGCGGATTGCTTTTATGGGCAAACACGGTCAGCCTTGCTTATGTCCGCGCTTTTGATTTTCAAACCATTTCGCCCGCAGCAGGCTTGTATTTGATTGCCGCCGCCGGGCTTCGCTTGGGCGTTTTGCCTCTTCACCTTCCCTACGCGGGCGAAACCAACACCCGCCGCGGTTTGGGAACATCCTTTCGTCTGGTTTCTGCGGCGTCCAGCGTTGTGCTGCTGGCGCATGTCCCCGCGCAAAGTTTAACTTCTTCCTTTACCCCCGTTTTGCTTGCATTGACGGCGGTCGCCGCTTTATACAGCGGGTGGATGTGGCTGCGCGCGCCGGATGAACTTTCCGGGCGTCCTTACTGGGTTATTGGGCTTGCTTCGCTTGCTGTTATTTCCGCGCTTGGCGGTAATTCGCTTGGCGTTATTTCTTGGGGCAGCGCATTAATTTTGACCGGCGGCTCTTTGTTCTTATCTTCCGTACAGCAAGTTTGGCTGAATCGCGCTTTGCTGGTTGGCGCGTGGAGTTTATCCGCGCTGCCGTTTTCGCTTACCGGCGCAGCCTGGCTCGGCAGTTTTGGATGGGCTGCCCCGTTTGCCATTGTCGCGCAATCATTTCTCGCCGCAGGATTCATCCGCCATGCCTTGCGCCCCGCTGGAAAAGACTCGCTTGACGAGCAGCCGATGTGGATGCGCACCATGTATCTTTCCGGCATTGTGATTTTAATTCTCGCTCAAATATTTCTTGTCCTCTTCGGCTGGGAAGGCGCGCTGCAAATTGGCGCATGGACATACGCGCTTGCGGCTTCTTTGCTGGCTGCGCTGCTCATCTGGGCAACTCCGCGCCTGCATGTCCTAAACCCGCCGCGCGCGCATTGGATTGGCTCTACTGCGGCGCGTGTCAACAGCATCTATCAAGGCTTGTGGTCTGTGTATCGTTTTTTTGAGCGCCTTGCGCAAACCATCACCTCCACACTGGAAGGCGAAAGCGGCATGATGTGGACTCTGTTGTTTATTGCCTTGTTTATCGCCTATCTTATGCAAGGGGTACGATAAATCATGGAGATATTCATTTCATGGGCTGCCGTAATTTTAATTTTGCTTGCCGCAGCCCTTGCCGCAACCGCGCGCGATTGGCGCTTCAGTCTTGGCGTATTGGCGCTTCACTACCTTGCCGCTTTTTGGTTGACCTCCCGTCATTTGCCTTTTGTCATGGCGTCTGCAAAGCTCATTACCGGCTGGATGGTCGTTGCCGTGCTTGGTATGACCCGTCTTGGACTTTCGCACTCGGATTTGGATGAATCAACCCTTCCGCGCGGACGTTCCTTTCGGTTGATTTTGCTGGCGGTGGCAGCTTTTGTTTCCTTCGGAGCGTCCCCGCGTGTGGAAGCGTCCATTCCGGGCATTGGGCTGCCTGTTGTCATGGGCTGCCTGCTTTTGATTGGCGCAGGCTTGATGCAGATTTCCATCACATCCGATGCGCTGAATGTGATTTTAGGTCTCTTAACCATGCTGGCTGGGTTTGAAATTGTTTACGCGGCGGTCGAAAACTCCATCCTTGTCACCGGCTTGCTTGCGCTTGTTAACTTGGGGCTGGGATTGTCCGGCGCGTATTTGCTTTTTGCAGGTTCAATTCCCTTTGAAGTAGAGGAAGAATCGATATGAACGCCCCCTTTATTTGGATTGCTGTTCCATTTCTTGCGGGGCTTGTTATTCTGCTCCTTCCAAAAAATTACGCGCCGCTTGGCGGCGGTATCGTTGCCGCTTTCCTTTCACTTTCCGCCCTGTTTATTCCAATTGATACCCCGCTTTTGATTGGCTCTTTCTCCCTCAAAATTTCCACCTCGGTGGATTTTTTTGGGCGCACCTTTGAATTGAGCGCCCTTGACGGCGCGCTGCTTGCAGTGATTTATGGATTATCCGCATTCTGGTTTTTTGGCGTATATGCGCCCAATCAGGAGAATCGTTTTGTCTCCCTCGGCTTGATGATTATTTCCCTTTTCACCGCCTCCATTGCCGTTGAGCCGTTTTTATATGCCGCCCTGCTTCTTGAAGTGGCAGCCATGCTTGCCATTCCGCTTTTGCTGCCCTTGTATCAGCAATCCGGCCGCAGCGTGCTTCGTTTTCTCGTTTATCAAACGCTTGCCATGCCGTTCATTTTATTTGCGGGATGGATGCTCGCCGGTGTGGAAGCCAGCCCGGGCGAGTTGGGCGCCACGCTGCAAGCGGGCGCCATGCTTGGGCTTGGATTTGCCTTTTTATTTGGCGTTTTCCCTTTGTATAACTGGATTCCCATGCTGATGGAGGAAGTCTCTCCATACGCGGCAGGCTTTTTGCTTTGGGCGCTTTCCACTTTTACCTGCATTTTTGCGCTGGGCTTTTTGGACCGTTATACATGGATTCGCTCCTCGCCTTACCTTTCCAGCGCCATCATTTACGCCGGAATTTTCATGGTCGCCAGCAGCGGAATTTTTGCCGCCATGCAAAAACATCTGGGACGCATCATGGGCTATGCTGCCATTCTTGAAATGGGACTGATTGTTCTGGCGATGGGGCTGCAATCTTCAAGCATTGTTACCCTCATCTTCCTTATCCTTATTCCGCGCGGACTGGAACTTGTTTTGTGGGCGTTTTCCCTTTCCATTCTAAAACGCGGGGCGTTTTCCCTGCGCTTTGGCGAAATTCGCGGCATTGCGCGCAAGTATCCTATTGCGTCAGCAGGTTTGCTCATTGCGCATCTTTCGGTGGCTGGTTTTCCCCTGCTTGCCGGGTTTTCTTCGCGCTTTGCTTTGTGGCAGGAACTTTCGCGCTATTCTTTGGTTTTCTCCTTTTGGATTTTCATCGGCATCTTGGGGCTGTTGGCGGCAGCCATCCGCGCGCTGGCTGTATTCGTCATGGCGGATGAACATACCCCCTGGCAGATGAAAGAATCATGGCTGCATGTGGTAATGATTTTGTTGGGCATCTTCATTTTATTTGCGCTGGGCGTGTTTCCGCAGGTTTTGCAGCCCTTCATTGCCGGGCTGCCCGAAATTTTCCCCCACCTTTCACGCTGACCCGGAATAATGCTACCCTTGCTTAATTTTTTACCGCAGAGGCGGAGGATACGGAGAAATTCATTAAAAACTCTGCGCCCTCTGCGACTCGGCGGTTCAAAACAGGCAAAATCCTTCTTCCCTTTTGAAGTGGCAACTTGCGTTAACTTAACACAATTTGCAAACCTGACGGGTATAATTTTTATACAGCATCACGTTTTTATTGGATTGGAGATTTTATATGGAATTTGAACAAATCATCAAACGGCTCGACCTGCTGGAAAAACAACAGCGGGTTAATAAAGAAGCCATCGCCGAAATGAACGAACGTTTGAAGGGACTCGAATCTTCGGTGGATGTCGC
>DAOTZP010000083.1:0-4746 GCA_034434265.1 Anaerolineales bacterium
CTTTTTGTTCCCTTAATGACGGGGATGGCTGCCATTTCGTAGCAGAAACGCTCGTAGATGTCGAGAATGCGATACATCTCTTCCTTTGCTTCTTCCGCGTCCGCATGTGCGGTGTGACCTTCGTGCCAGTAAAATTCGGTGGTGCGGAGGAATAACTTCGTCCGCATTTCCCAGCGCAGGACGGAGCCCCATTGCACAATCAGGATGGGCAAATCGCGCCACGACTGGACCCACTTGGCATACATGTGACCGATGATGGTCTCGGACGTGGGGCGCACGACGAGTTTTTCTTCCAGTTCTTCGCCGCCGCCGTGCGTGACCACCGCGAGTTCGGGCGAAAAACCTTCAACGTGTTCTTTTTCCTTCTCAAAAAACGACATGGGAATCAGCGTGGGAAACGCCGCGTTGACGTGACCCGTCGCTTTGAACTCCTTGTCCAGCCATGCGGTGATGTTCTCCCACAGCGCCCAGCCGTAAGGTTTAACGACCATACATCCGCGCACGGGGGCATAATCCGCCAAGTCGGCGCGCACAACCAGTTGGTTGTACCATTCCGAAAAATCTTCCGAACGGGGTGTTAATTTTTCTTCAGCCATTTTGTCCTCTATTCTTTATCATTTCTTAAGTTCAGCGCGATAATCAAGATAGATTAATAATCGCTTTAATTATTTTCCACGCAACAATATTTTCTTTATTTAACTCGTTAAGTAAAACGCGGTCCGGAATGAACGAAAAAGTTTTTCCGTAATCTGTGTTTGTCAATCCTGCAGGCGGAAATCCTTTTTCCAAAAATTGTTCGCATGGCATTGTTTTGCAAAACACATTCATTTTTTGCGAAACACTTTCGCGCAACTGCCTGCCCCAATAGGGGACGCGCAGCATTTTCAAACATACCTCGCCTGCAAATGTACGGCTAAACCTTCGTTGTCGAATGTGGCGGTGCTGGTTTGCGGCTCGAATGAGTTCAATTTGTTCGATTGTCAGGCTTTCATTTATTTTTTCAAAAAGCGGTTGAATCTGCGCGCCAATGATTTTGGATATGGGCTGCGTCAGGTCTGTTTTTTGCGCGGCAAGCGAGTTGTAGTCCAGCGCGCTTACCTCCGCCTTCAGGCTGATTTGAAACTTGCGAATATTCTCTTCATGGGCAAGCGGGTTGTACTTGAAGAATTTAAGCGCGGCATTGAGGTCAAATTTGTCAAGCGGGAGCGTCATGCCCGTGCGAATCATTTGCTGCCAGAGTGAAAAAAGAAACCGGCTGCCATTCCGCGCAACGTAAATCACATGAAAAGCATGGTTCGGGAAGAGTTGTTTTAATTCCGGCAGCGCCTCCATGGGAATGCGCGAAAAATTTTCGCTTGATAAGAGCAAATTCCCACGATGTTGTAAAAGTTCAAGCTTGCGTTTTAGTTTGTTTTTGTTGGTGTGGAACAGCGGGTGTTCCATCAACAAAAAAGCAAGGTTATGATGCCCGTAAATATGTTCTCTTGCGGCGGCGGGATATTCAACGCCCTGTTTTTTTAATGCCGTTGATTGCCGTGAGAAAACATACTGCAAATAGGTGGAGCCTGTTTTATGCGGTCCAACATGAAGGAACAAGGTGGGCATGAGCGTTCGTTTAGGGATGCAAACCGGCTGGTAAAAATTTTACGCTTGATTCAATATCAGGGGCAAAGTATAGCATTGCCTTGTGATTTGCCGCGACATAAGGGGTGAGTGCTGCAAAAAAATGGTCAAACGTGGAACGCCAGCCTTCGCCAATTAGGATTAATTGTTTTTGGGGCAGCGATTCTATAATCATCAAATTCCACAGCAAGGTGATTTCGGTGAGCGTGCCGGCGCCGCCGGGCAAAGCCAGCGCCGCATCACATGATTCAATTAACACTTGCAGTCTTTCAATGAGCGTTTTCTTTTTGATTTCTTCCTTCACCCATTGATTCGCTTTGGCGCTGCGCCACGCTTCAATTTCCTCGCACGTTACGCCGATGACGTGACCGCCGTTTTCATGCGCGCCGCGGCTGACGGCTTCCATCGTTCCCATGTAGCCGCCGGTTAGCACGGTATGTCCGCTTTGGGCGAGCAGCGCGCCAAGCTGGCGGGCTGCTTCATAAGCCGCCGAGCCTTCTTTGGGTTGCGCGCCGCCGAATACAGTGATTTTCATGGCTTCCTTTTGAATGAAAGAATTGAAATTAAGAGGATTAGAGATTGGAGGATTGGAGATTGCTTCTCACGAAAAACAAATAAAAACGGCTCGCCAAGTCTGGGGAGCCGTGAGCGCGCGCAGAACCGAACCTAGCCAGACCTGACTGAGTGACGCAAACGAGGGGACGGGTTCGGGGCAATCCACATGCGCCAATTATACACACTTCCTTAAGAATGGGAAGGGAAATCATTTGAAAACAACCGAACTTGACACAATGAAAGCCATGTTCTAAAATAGACCAAGTTTAACATTAATCGTACCCAATGCCGATTTGGGTGTAAATCATCCCTTAGGAGGGCTGGCTTTGTCTAAAAATCGTACACAACAGATGGTAGATCGTTTGCGCGAGCTGCAGGCATCCTCGCCTGATATTGAAGCTTCCGCGGTAGTCAGCGTGGATGGTCTTAGCATCGCTTCCGCTCTTCCGCAAGGAGTGGAAGAAGACCGTGTTTCAGCCATGTCTGCGGCAATGCTTTCATTGGGCGAGCGCATTGCCGGAGAGCTGGGGCGCGGCTCCCTTGAACAGGTTTATATCAAGGGCGTGAAGGGGTATGTCGTTTTGATGTCTGTCGGTGAAGAAGCCGTTCTCACCGCGCTGGCACGAGAGCAAGCCAAACTTGGCTTAATCTTCCTTGATATGCGTCGCGCCGCTGAAGACCTGGCGAAGTTGATTTAGTGGAGTTGTTATGAGCCCCATTCAAAAAAGCAACCTGTACTACCCCAACAAATTTGGCATGATTATCATCAAATCCCTCGAAGAAGTGATGGGAAAGAACGGCTTGAACGCAATCCTGAACCTTGCCGGGCTGAATCATTATGTGGAAAATTACCCCCCCGATAACCTCGACAAAGGCTTCGACTTCTCTGAATTATCTTCTTTGGGCGTTGCATTGGAAGAAATGTACGGTCCCCGCGGCGGACGCGGCTTGATGCTCCGCGCGGGACGCGCCACCTTTGCCGATGCCCTGCGCAACTTTGGCGCATTGGCTGGCGCCGCCGACCTTGCGTTTGTGGTTCTGCCTTTGCAATCCAAACTCCGCATCGGCTTGCCGGCGTTTGCCAAAATTTTCACCCAGCTCAGCGACCAGGAAACCACCGTCGAAGAAAAAGACACGGAATGGATTTGGACAATTCACAAATGCCCATGCTGTTGGGGGCGCACCGGCGCAGACAAACCTGTATGCTTTATTGCCACTGGACTTTTGCAGGAAAGCCTCAAATGGGTTTCCGGCGGAAACGAATTCCGCGTTAACGAGTCAAAATGTATGGCTGTCGGCGACAGCGTTTGCGAGTTTATCGTTCAAAAAGAACCCATATCCTAAACAATAACAGGCAGACAGCATGACAGAATCCAAGTCCAAGATACTTGTCATTGAAGACGACCTTGATGTTGCTGAAATGCTTAACGCATATTTTCGCGCCCAAGGTTACGACGTATTCACAGTCAACTGGGGCGAAGATGGGGTTCGCGCCTGCCAGCGGGAACACCCCGACCTGATTATCTTGGACATTCGCCTGCCGGATATTGACGGCTATGAAGTAGCGCGGCGCCTGCGCAGCGACAGGCGCACCGCTGAAATCCCCATCATCTTCCTTACCGAAAAAAGAGACCGCGCCGACAAACTGCAAGGCTTGGAACTTGGCGCGGATGATTACATCACCAAACCTTTTGACGTGCAGGAACTTCGCCTGCGCGTCCGCAACGCGCTTAAACGCCTCAGTCAAGGTTCGCTGACCAATCCGGTCACCGGGCTGCCCGAAGGTCCCCTGCTGGATGAACGCCTGATTGAAGTAATTGAAAAAGATAGCGGCGCGATTTTGGTCGTTTCCATCGAAAACATGGACGCCTTCCGCGAAGCCTATGGCTTTGTCGTCGCCGACGATGTGCTGCGCGCAATCAGCTTGATGGTCATCAACACCATGCG
Organism: Anaerolineales bacterium; assembly: GCA_034434265.1. GTDB lineage: Bacteria > Chloroflexota > Anaerolineae > Anaerolineales > Villigracilaceae > Villigracilis. Next base: position 4,126 of record DAOTZP010000083.1, read on the forward strand.
CGAAGTCAGCCGCCCGGAGGATTTTGTGGGCCACCTGACCGCCACAGATTTCCTCATCATCCTGCCGCCTTCAAACTTGACCGCCCTCAGCGAAAAACTGCGCGCCCGGCTCGACCAATCCATCGAATACTTTTACCCCCTTAAAGACCGCGAACAAATGGCAAACCGCCGCGACAGGCTTGGAGCAAAACTTGCCGAATTCGCATCCCTCAAAGGCAGGTTTACTTCCCTTGAACAAGCCAAACTTGAGTTTGCCAGACACAACAAATAGGAGTTAGCTTGCGCATTACGGTTATTACACCGACTTATAACGAAGCGGAGAACCTGCCCAAACTGGTCTCCGCTTTATTTTCGCTTCCCCTTGACCTTCGCCTGCTTGTTGTGGATGACAACAGCCCGGACGGCACCGGACGCATAGCCGATGAACTGGCTCGCGCGCACCCAAACCGCCTGCAAGTGCTTCACCGCCCCGGCAAAATGGGGTTGCGCTCAGCCTACCTGAATGGATTTCAGCGCGCTTTCATCGAAAACCCCGACGCCATCGTTCAGATGGACGCCGATTTTTCCCACGACCCAAAAGAAATTGTCAAAATGGCGGAGTTGATTCAAACCTGCGACTTG
>DAOTZP010000084.1:0-14704 GCA_034434265.1 Anaerolineales bacterium
TTGGAAGCGGGCTGCGACGGTTACATTCAAAAGCCGATTGATATTGACACGCTTGCCCAGCAAATCGAGCGCTTTACAAGGAGAAATTAATGTCCAACGAAACCCCCGCAGTCTCTGATACCCAGCCCATCCGCAAGCCCACCATTCCAAAAGACGCCGCAGTTCTGGTTGTGGAAGATAACGTCTCAAATTTTGTATTAATTGCGCGCATGCTTGGATATTTGGGCATCCATTGCGAGTGGAAAACCTCCGGCTATGAAGTTGTGGAATACGCGGATACGCTTCCAAGACTGGATTTAATTCTCATGGACATCCGCCTGCCATACGAGGATGGCTACGGCGCGCTGAAAAAAATCCGCGCTTCGGAACGATTTAAGAACGTGCCAATTATAGCCGTTACCGCAGAAGCAAGCCTTGAGCAAATGGAAAAAGCCAGAGCCTCAGGGTTTAACGGCTTCCTCGGCAAGCCGCTCGACCCGGACCGCTTCCCCGACCAAATTCGCCGCATTTTAAGTGGAGAACCCGTTTGGGAATACAATTAATTTAATGTGTAATGACCACATCTGCGACGCCCATCCCTGAAGAAGCCAAACAAAAAAGATTCAAGGGCAGTCTGGCGGGAACACTTGTAAGAACGCTCTTGCTCTTTACATTCATCCCCTTCGCCATTATGGCGGGCGCGGCTTATCTTCGTGCGCGCACTTTATTAAGAGAACAGGCGGTTTCACAATTTCAAAGCCTGCTTTCCACACAGGTAAAAGCGGTGGAAGCGGATGTGCAGGTGAAGGGAAAAAGCCTGAAATCCCTCATCGAATCCAGCGACTTTCGGCGGCTGATGGAGCTGGGTTTGCATGTCAACCCACAGCATCCCGAAGAGTTTGAACAAATCCGCAATGATTTAATGCGCGAGTTTGAACGGTTAAACGCGCGGGAAGATTCCCCCGCGTTTAACCATTTCTTGATTATTGACACCAAAGGAAACATCAAAGTTGCATCCAACGCGGAATGGCAGGGAAAATCCATTACGGATGAAGCGCTTGAAAAGACAAGCGAAACAACCCCATCCCTCATGAAATATGGGCTGGCGCCGCTATATGAAAGCCAGCCGGTTCTCATCACGGTATATAAATACCGCACGCAAAAAGGGTCAACGCTTGGCGCGCTGGTTGGCATTACCGAAGGCAAAAACCTGCGAAAAACTTTGCAGCCCATTAACGGGCTGGCGCCGCTCGCAAACACCTATTTGATATTGTCCGGCGGCGAAACAATCTACAATGACCCGGCAACCGATACATTTACGCTTGTGGAAACTGCATCAAGCTCGCAAACGCAATCCAAAGAAAAAATATTTGAGCTGGGCGCAAAAAATGAGCGGGACCCCGTCGCAATAGACGTCACAACATCCAACGGCAGCGCGGCGCTGGCGCAATTACAATGGCTTCCCTCCACGCAAATGGGCGTGGTGTTGGAAATTCCAGAATCAAAAATTTACGGACAAATTACCAGCCTTGCGCCTTTTACAGCCGCCATTGCGCTTGGCACGCTGACGGTGCTTAGCATTGTGCTTATTCTTGGCATTAACCGAATTATTAAACCAATTCAATCCCTGGCGGAAATTACGCAAAAATTCGCCGAAGGGGATTGGAGTCAGCGCGCAGCCGTGCTAAGCAACGATGAAGTCGGCTTTCTTGCCAGTTCATTTAACAAAATGGCGGAGCAATTGCAAACCGCCTACCGAGCGCTGGAAAAGAAGGCGGACGAACGCAGCCGCCAAATTCAAACTGCGGCGGAAGTGGCGCAAAGTTTTACCAGCTATACCAGTCTGGATGAAGTGCTAAATAAAACAGTGGAACTGGTCGGGCAACAGTTTGAATTTTATCAATCCAGCGTGTTTCTGCTGGACAGCACAGGCAAATATTTAGAGTTCAAAACCGGGTATGGCGCCGCCACCGAAGAAATGAGAAATAAAAACTACCGGCTTGAAGTGGGTTCAAATTCCATCATGGGCTGGGTAAGCGCAAACAATCAAACGCGCATCGCTTCGGATGTGCTGGAAGACCAACTACACCTTAAAAACGAATTTCTACCGGAAACAAGGTCGGAAGCCACACTGCCCATTTCAATTGGAAATTTGGTGCTGGGCGTGCTGGATGTTCAAAGCACGCGGGAAGGCGCGTTTACGCCTGAAACCATCGCCATGCTGCAAACACTAGCCAGCCAGCTTGCAACCGCCATCCAAAACGCGGGGCTGGTGGAAATGAGTCAGCTGGACTTTGAAGAACTGGAACGGTTATACCGCTCCAGCCGCATGGTGGCGGAAGCAAATACGGAAGATGAAGTCTTGCGCATCAGCAGCCAAATTCTTAAGGAAGCGCCTTACGCGGTGATATTCCTGCGCGTGCGCGAAAACGAATTGGAAATTTTCTCCTCCTCAGACGAGACGAAATCCGGCTTGCCGCTGGCAGGCTTGCCCGCCGCGCTTACAGCGGATATTGGCGAAATAAAAAAATACCTTGCGCGCGGACCCATCATTGACACGCCGCGTGTCGGCAACAGCCCCGCCGCGCTGAAAAATCTTGCCCAGCAAGTCGGGCTGGAAAAAGCCGCGTATCTTCCCATCCGCAAAATGGGGGACCTTGAAATGATTATGGTGATGGGCACAACGCATGGAACGCTTACCAGCGCCGCGCTGCAGCCATATACCGGCTTTGCAGACCTGATTACGGTTGCCATAGATAAAGCGACCGCGCTCCAACAAACAGAACGTCACTTGAAGGAGTTTGAATCGCTTGCTTCCATTAACGAAGCGATTGCAACCTCTTCCAGCCTTCAAGACTTCTTCCATGTGTTGTTGAGCAAAATTCAACAGACCATCGGCAATTACAATTTAATTGTGGCGCTTTATGATGAAAAGACAAACACCATCAACGTGCCATTCAGCTATGAAGACGGACAGATACAAAAAATTGATTCCTTCCCGCTGGGCGAAGGACTGACTTCAATTTTGCTGCGCACCAAACAGCCCTTAATGCTGGTGGAAGACACCGAACGAAAAAGCGCGGAACTCGGCGCAAAGGTTGTCGGCAAGACAGCCAAATCATGGATGGGCGCCCCAATGATTGTGCAAAACAAAGCCATCGGCGCATTGATTATTCAAGACACGGAAAACGAGATGGCGTTCAACGAGAACGACCTGCACTTCTTCACGACGGTTGCCAGTCAGGTGGCTGGCGTCATTCACAATGTGCGCCTGCTGGAAGAAAGCAAAAACCGCGCAATACAGCTGGAAAGCGCTGCGGAAATCGCGCGCGACATCAGCGGGTCGTTAAACATTGACGAGCTGTTGATTAAAGCGGTGAACTTAATCCGCGAGCGGTTTAACTTTTATCACGCCGCCGTATTTTTGCACGATTTACCCGGCGAGTTTGCCGTCATCCGCGAGGCAACCGGCGAAGCCGGAGCGCAGATGAAACGCGCAGGGTACAAAATTGGCATTGGGTCAAAATCAATCGTTGGGTTTGTCAGCAGCCGCGGCGAACCTCTGGTGGTCAACGACACAACCAAAGACGCCACATACTACGCAAACCCGCTCTTTCCCGAAACGCGCGCCGAAGCGGCAATCCCCATGAAGGTTGGCGAGCGCACGCTTGGCGTTCTGGATGTGCAAAGCTCAACGCCTTACGCCTTCTCGGAAGATAATCTGCGCAGCCTGCAAATTTTAGCGGACCAAATCGCCGTTGCGGTGGTCAATACGGAATTGTTTGCGGAAACGCAGGAACACCTCTCGCAGCACCGCTTGCTGCATCACATCACCACGAAGGTTGCCTCCGGCACCACGCTTGATGAAGCGCTTGAAAGCGCGGTGAATGGATTGCAAGTCACGCTTGGCGGCGACCGCGTCATCATTCTGCTGGCAGACCGCGAGAAGAAAATCCTCGAAGTAAAAGCCTCAATGGGCTATTCGGAGGACATTACCAATCTGAAAGTGCCAATCGGCAGCGGCATTATTGGGTGGGTGGCGGCGCACCGCAAACCGCTGCGCATTAAGGACGTTAAATCCGACCCGCGATATTTGGAAATCAGCTCCAACACGCGCTCCGAACTTGCCATTCCACTCATCTATCGCAACGAACTGCTCGGCGTTCTTAATGTGGAAAGCGAGCAGCTGGACGCTTACACGGAAAACGACGAAGAAATGCTCGGCACATTGGGCGGAAGTCTGGCTGCCATTATTGCCAATGCCCGCCTGCTGGAACAAATTCGTATGCAGGCGGAACGCGAGCGCCTTGTGTACGATATCAGCAGCAAAATTCGCCGCTCGACAGACATACAATCCATCATGATGACAACCGCAAGCGAACTGACCCGCATTATTGGCGCAGGGTATGCCAGGCTTGAAATCAAGCCCGAAAAAGACCAGGAATAAACATGGCAGGCGAACTCAATTTTATTAAACAAACATTCGCGTCCGAAAAAGCCGCGCGCGCCCTGTATAAAAACTGGCGCACGAACTTCATCATCCCCATGCTGCTTGGCGTGCTGGTCTTTGGCGCTGGCATACTCATCCCGGCTATAACTAGCTCCACCAGCAATGTGATGGATGTGCTTTTTATTTCGGTTTATGGAATTGTTGCGGTTGTCACTTTTATTCCATTCTCGTACAACTTCCGCGTATGGGTGTTTTTATTTGCGATGTACGCGGTGGCGGTTGGGGAATTAATTCGTTACGACATCCTCGGCGACAGCGGCGCGTTTTTTGTCGGCATGATTGTCATCGCAACCATGATGCTCTCCCCCAAAGCCGGCATCATCGCCATTGGCGTCAACATTGCCACCAGCCTGCTTTTTGGCTACCTGATGTTAAACAAAATCATCGAGCCAATCTCCGCCATTGGCAGCACGCCGGTCACAATCATGGATTGGATAAGCGGCACGCTGACGAATGTAATGCTCGGCGTCATTGTCGTTCTTGGCTTTCAAAGACTTGAGCGTGAATTTTTCAGCGCCCAGCAGCAGGTGGAAAATTCACTCAAAGATTTGCAGGAAGAGCGCGCCAGCCTTGAACAAAAAGTGCAGGAACGCACCGTTAAACTACGGCGCGTTAACGAAATTGGGCGCGCCATCACATCCATTCTCGACCCGGACGAAATGCTTGTACGCGCAGTCAATATGATTGGCGACGAGTTTGAATGTTACTTCACCGCCATTTATTTGATGGACGTCACCGAACAATGGGCGGAACTTAAAGAAGCCACAGGCGACGCCGGCAAAGTATTGCGGGAAAACAAATTCCGGGTGGATGTAAAAGGAAAAAGCCTTGTTGGCGCCGCAATCCGTACGCGGCAAGTGCGCATTGCTTTGGATGTAGGCTCCAACCCAACGCGTTTCGACAATCCGCTGCTGCCTTATACGCGCTCGCAAATTGCCATGCCGCTCATGGTTGGCGAGCGCATCATCGGCGCGTTGGAGATGCACTCGGTAAAAGAAAGCGCCTTCCTTCAACAAGAGGCGGAAACATACCAAAACATGGCAAATGAAATTGCCATTGCACTCGAAAACGCCCGCCTTTTCCGCGAAGCGCAGCAAAGCCTTGCGGAAATGCGCGCCACCCAGCGCCAATATCTGCAAACCGCGTGGGCTTCCCTTTCTTCCGAAGAATCGCTGGAATACGCGCTGGGCGAAAAAGAAATCAACCAAAAAGAAACAATCTTTCCATTAACCTTGCGCGACCAAATCATCGGGCAAATTCAACTTGCCACCCGCGAAAACCTGAACCCGGACCAAAGAAACCTGATTGAAGCAATTGCCACCCAAGCCTCGCTCGCGCTGGAAAACGCCCGTCTGGTGGAAGAAAGCCAATCCATTGCGGCGCGCGAAAGATTGGCAAATGAAATCATCTCAAAAGTGTGGGCATCCACCACAATGGAAAGCATCCTGCAAACCACCATCCGCGAGCTGGGTCGCGCGCTGGAAGCGGCGGAAGCGGAAATTCAAGTCTCCATGGGGCAGGAAGAGAATGAATAACAAGAAATCAATTTCCGATTCGATTTATAACTACAAGCAATGGCGCGAGCAATTCATCCTGTTTGTTTTGCGCGCCTCCAGCGTGCTTGGCGTTGTTCTGATTGCCGGTTCGTTTTCCACCGCCACCGCATTTGACCGTGTTTTATTCAGCGCTTTATACCTTGCCCTGCTGCTCATCACAATCGTCAAGTTCCCCTACGCCGTCCGCGCGTATGGATTTCTTTTCATGATATACGCCATCGGCGTAAATGCCGTGCTGGCATGGGGACCCTGGCTAGATGGCAGCATATTCTTTCTGGGGTTGATTGCCATGTCTTCGCTGCTGTTTGACGACCGCACAGACATTGGCGCAGCTGCATTGAGCGTGATTACGGTTTCAATCATTGCGGTGATTAATCAAACAGGGCTGTACGCGCTTAAATCTGCAGGCGAGCTGGTTACAACATGGGAAACATGGGTTGCCTATATCATCAACATGGCAATCGTCAGCGCAATTCTCGTTGCGGGAATTTGGCAATTCAAGCAGGAATTTGCCCGCCTGGCGCAAAACATGCAAGCCACGTTTGAGGAGTTAATCAAAGAACGCGAACAGCTGGAAGAGCGCGTCAGTGAACGCACTGCGGAAATTGAAGCAAAAACGGCTCAAATGCGCTCCTCCACCGTTATTGCCCGCACCGTCGCGGAAATTCAAAATATTGACGACTTGCTGCGCGCCATTACCACGCTGACAACCGAGCAGTTTGGCTATTATCACATTGGCTTGTATTTGCTCGACGAAAATAAAAAGACGGCATTTTTGCAATCGGCATCCTCCGAAGTGGGCAAGCCCTTAATTGGGCAGGGTTTTCACATTGAGCCAAACCGCAGAAACCCGCTGTATCTGGTTGTAACGCAAAACAAGTCGCATGTTTCATCGGATGCGGATGGCGCGCAATTCCTTAAAGACCCGAACTTTCCGCTCACCCGTTCGCGCATGGCGCTGCCGCTTTCCATTCGCGGCAAAGTCATGGGCATATTGGATATTCACTCGGACCAAACGCGCGCATTCACCGCGCAGGACGCGGAAACTATGCAAATTCTTGCGGACCTCGCCGCCATTTCAATTGACAACGTGCGCCTGATTAACGAAGCGAGAAACCTTGTCAACCAGCTGGAAGCCAACACAGCGTATCAAACCCGGGAAACATGGTCAAAATTGACCAGCCGCCACACGCCCGCGTACCTTTATACTCCCGCCGGAATTCGCCCGATTTTCTCCCCCAAAAAATCCGCGTATGATGGAGAAGACGGCGCGGTGCTAAAAGTCAATTTGAACCTGCACGGGCAATCCATTGGAAAAATAAAGTTGAAACGCAAAGGAGTCAACGCGCGTTGGTCCGAGCGCGAGCGTGAGCTGGTGGAAAAAATCGCATCACAAGTTTCGCTGGCGCTGGAAAACAGCCGCCTTGTGGACGAAGCGCAAAAGAACGCGCTGCGCGACAAGATGATTGCGAATGTTTCCGCGCGCGTGCGCGAAACCCTGGATATTGAGTCGGTGATTCGCACCGCCACAACGGAACTGCGCCGCGTTTTTGACCTGAAAGAAGCCGAAATCAACGTTGGCTTGCAGCAATCGCAAGAATCATAAGTTCCAGACACTAGACTGAGAGTAAAAGAGGAATCATCCGTTGCGTAGCATAAGAAATTCCCTCACTTGGAGGCTGGCGATTTTATTCTTACTGCTTGCTTTAATTCTTGCAGGCTCCATCTTCGCGCTTATGCAAGCGCAAATTCGCCAGAATCAACAAACCGCAATCATGGAACAATTGCGCAGCCGCGCGCAGATGTATTTTATTCGCGCGGCGGCAGCCCCCGGCGAAGAAACCCAAACCGCAGTGGAGATGATGGCTGCCTCCAATGGAGAATATTACACGCTCATTTCCAGCAGCGGGTCTTACCTTGCCCATTCCGAACCGCAAAAAGTCGGTCAATCGGCTTTACAGGACATGAGTTTCGATACGCTTCAAAAAATACTGGCGGAAACCAGCATCGCCATTTTTGACGAAGAAAGCGGTCGAATGTACGGCTCGTACCGCGCTTCACTCACCGAACCCGCAGCGGTTGTTTTTATTGACGTTGAAAACCTGCCCTCATCCAGCCTGAAACTTTCCACCATCCTTTCTACAATAGGGCTCACTTTGTTCGTTGCAATCGTGACATGGCTGATAATTGTCACCTTCATCACGGAGCCGCTGCAGCGAATCATTCAATACACAAATAATTTGCCGCAGCAAGAAGGAACCAAACTGGATGTACGACGCATGATTGGCGAAATTGGGCAAATCGCCGCCAAAGTTCAAGACCTTTCGGTTCGCGCGCGCTATGCCGCCAGCGGCATGGAATCACAAATGGAAGAGCGCATGCGTGAATACGAAAGACGCAGCCTGCTGCTAAAAGCCGTGGCGGATGTGGGAAAAGCCATCACCTCTTTTCGCAACCTTGCCGAACTGCTTGAACAAGCAACCCATTTGATTAATGAAAACTTCGGCTATTACCACGCGGGAATCTTTCTGCTGGATGACCGCAAAGAATACGCGGTGTTGCGCGCGGCAAACAGCGAAGGCGGAAAAAGAATGCTGGCAAGAAATCATCAACTTAAAGTCGGCGGCGCCAGCATTGTTGGATATGTGACTGAACATGCAAAAGCGCGCATTGCGCTGGATGTCGGCGCGGACGCGGTGTACTTTGACAACCCGGACCTGCCGCAAACCCGTTCCGAAATGGCGCTGCCGCTTGTCGTCAGCGGACAAATTCTCGGCGCGCTGGATGTGCAAAGCACACAGCCGCAAGCCTTCACCAATGAAGATATTTCCACGCTGCAAATTCTCGCCGAACAACTGGCTGTTGCCATTCAAAACGCCAACTTGTTAAATGAAACCGAAAAAGCGCTTGAAGCAGCCCGCATGGTATATGGCGATATCAGCCGCGAAGCATGGAGCAAAATTTTACGCGAAAACCCGCGCATTGGTTTTCTGGCAACCTTGCCCGGCGCCACGCAAATTTCCACGGATGTGGTGGAACCGCACATTGCCAAAGCGTTTGAGAGCGGCGATGTCGTCATGGGCGCGGATAATCTTACAATCAGCCTGCCCATCAAAATTCGCGGGCAATCCATTGGCGCAATCCGCTTGAAAAAATCTGAAATATCAGAAGCCTGGACGCAGGAAGAAATCAACCTTGCCATTGCGCTTTCGGACCAAATCAGCGGCGCGCTGGAAAGCGCCCGCCTGTATCAAGAGTCGCAGCAGCGCGCCGCGCGCGAATCGCTTGTTTCTGAGATTACCGCGCAAATCAGCGCCGCCACGCACACCGACGCCATTCTGCGCGAAACGGTGCAGGAAATTGGCCAAACCATTGGCAATGTGTCCGTCACATTCAACCTGCTTGAAAAATTCAAGCCGCAAAATCAAATCGAAGTGATTGAACACGAATACACTGTGCGCCCCGCAACGGATAAATAAGAGAGAGACGAATGACGAATCCCTTCGCCCCAATAAGCAGCCAAAATACGCTTGAGCGCGTATTTCAAGCCATGCGGCGCATCATCATGCCGCACGCAAGCGTAACCGACCCGCGCCGAAGAAGGCGTGTGCAACTGCTTAACACATTCGCGCTGATTGCAACCTTAACGCTGGCGGTTGGTTATGCAATGAATATTGAAGAGCTCGCGGCGTTCCGTTATGCTCCTTTTGTCAGCCTTGCCGCTTTTCTTTTAGGAAAGTCAAAATATCCGCGCGTCGGCGTCACTTTATTTTCCGCCGCATCGCTTTCCGTGCCTTACATCCTGCTGTATAACGGCTATGCCAGCAACTATATTTTGGTCACACTGACGTTTACCGCCATTGCCCTGACAATGGTGAACTCGCTCGTAACGCCCAAAACCTTTGCCGCATTTACAGCGGCAACAATCATTGCCGCCGCTTTGGCGCCGTTTTATTCAAGGACATTCATCCTGCAAGGCGAGGTAATCCGCGTCATTGTCGTTTTGCTGCTGCTTGGCATTCTGCTTATCAGTTCAAATATCATCAGCGCCAGTGTCGAAGCATCGTATCAGAGGGAAATCGAACAAAAACATAACGCCATGCAGAAGGCAATTTCACGCGCGGAGGAAATCAGCCTGAACCGCGACAAGGAAATAGAACTGGCAAGGCAGGAAATCTCACAGCGCATTGAACGCCTGAATTTGCTTGCCAACATTGCGCAGGAAATTGCAGCCAATGTGAACAAGCCGTTTGCCGAGCTGCTTACATACATCACGCAAATCATGAGCGAGCGGCTGGGCTATTATCATGTGGGCATTTTTCTTCTTGATAAAAAGCGACAATACGCCGAGCTGCGGGCAGCCAACAGCGAAGGCGGGGCGCGCATGTTAAAACGCAACCACCAACTAAAGGTGGGAGGAACAGGCATTGTGGGGTATGTGGCGCAAAGCGGCTTTCCGCGCATTGCGCTTTCCACCGGCGCAGACGCGGTCTTTTTCAACAACCCCGACCTGCCGAACACGCAGTCTGAAATGGCGCTGCCGCTGAAAATTGGCAGCCAGGTCATTGGCGTTTTGGATGTTCAAAGCACGCAGCCCGCGGCATTCAGCGAAGACGAAGTTCACACCTTTACCGCGCTTGCCAGCCAAATTTCATTTGTAATTTACAGCCATCAAGCCAATCAAAGCCCCATTCAAGCGGAAGAAAGAAAAACCAGCAGACAGAAGATAGATGGAAATGAGCGCCAAAACGGATACCTGTATCTGGCGGATGGAACAATTACCGCATCCACAGGGGTCAGCAGCCCGGCGCTGGAAAAAGCGTTACGGCTTGGTCAAACCATAACACAACCCGCCTCTGGGCAAAATATGCCCGCGTTGGCGGTCCCGGTCAAAATTCGTGACAGCGTGATTGGATATATTCACATCGAAGGCGCGGACCGCAACAGAAAATGGTCTGAAAATGAGATAGCGCTCGTTGAAGCGGTTTCAGAACGCGCAGCGCTGGCGCTTGAAAACGCGCGCTTGTTTGAAGAAACCGAACGCCGCGCCGAACAGGAAAAAACAATCGCGGAAGTTACCGCGCGCATCGGCGAAACAACCAGCTTTGAGCAGGTTCTTAAAGTCACCATTCAAGAAATCGGCCGCACGCTTGGCGCAAGACGCGCCTTCATCCAAATGGAGCCGCCCGCTTCTGAAAAAGCAAAAGCCAGCGCCCCATAAGGAAACCAGAAGATGACAGCATCCACAGAGTTAAACCGCAACACCCAACCGCGACAGGGTAGTTTGGGCAAAGCCCGGATAAGTCTTGGCATTAAACTGCCGCTTATTGTGCTTTTGCTTCTTGCGCTTGCGTTTTTAGTTTCCACCATTTTGAGTATTCGCGCAACACAGGAAGCGCTGATAGACATTCTGGCGGTGGATTTAAGATTACAGGCTGAAGACAAAGCGGAAATTATTCGCGCGCAATTAAATTTATCCAAAAGCGCCGCGCTGGACCTTGCCGCCGCCGCAGAAGTCATTCGATACAACCGCAGCGATATTCAAAACATCATTCGCAGCGCGGTAACCCGAAACGAACAGGTTGTGGGCGCAAGCATCTCTTACGAAATTGACATGTTCCGCGAGGACGTAAGTTTTTGGTCCCCCGCTTTTTACGAACAAACGAATGCGGATGGATTTCCCGAAACCGTCTATGTGGAAGACAACAACGGCGACTATTTGAAAACAAGTTGGTACACAGCGGCAAAAGAAAGAAACGCGCCCGTTTTACAATTTACGGAACGGGTTACCGAAAGGGAAGTTTTCCTGCTGATGCGGTGGAGCGTTCCCATGTACACCCCCGGCGCGGAATTTCGCGGCGTGGTCACCACCGATATTCCCATTTCACAAGCGCAGCAAATCATCAACCAAATTAAAGTTGGAGAAAAAGGGTACGCATTTCTTCTCAATTCGCAAGGCGTTATCGTTGGCATCAGCAGCGAAGGCGGCTCATACCAATCCATGCAAAACTCCATGCTGTTGATTGCGCGCGCCTCGCAAAACAGGGAATGGGAAGCCATCGTCAACCAAATGATATCGGGCAATTCCGGGTTCACCAGCGCCACAGACCTGCAAGGACGCCGCGTATATGTCACCTACCTGCCGGTGGGCAGCGAAACAGGCTGGTCGCTGGGGCTGGCATACCCCGAAGAAGAACTGCTGGCAACAGCTTCACAATCGCAAAATACGCTTGTCATTTATTCCAGCCTGGTTGCGCTGGTGTTTGGCGCGATTATTTATCTATTTACGCTGCCCATCACACAACCGTTACAGCAACTGACCGAATATGCAAAAAGCCTCTCCACGTCCAATTTGCAGACGGTGGAAGGAAAACTGGCGGCGCCCATTCAAATTAAAACCCGTGACGAAATTGAAGAACTGGCAAACGCATTTAATCAAATGGCGCAAAACCTTGCCGCGTCCTTTGAATCGCTTGAAGACAAGGTTAAAGCCCGCACAGCCGATTTGGAACGCAACGCGCTTGAATTCGCCACCATTGCCGAAGTCGCGCGCGATATTACCATTGTGCGCGACGTGGATACGCTGCTGAACGTCTCTGCAAACCTCATCCGCGAAAGATTTAACTATTATCATGTCGGCATCTTCCTGGTGGATGACCGGGGAGAATACGCCGTGCTGCGGGCAGCCAGCAGCGTCGGCGCGCAGCAAATGCTCGAAAATAATTACAGGTTAAAAGTCGGGCAGGAAGGCATGGTCGGTTTGGTGACCCGCACCGGGCGCGCGCACATCGCCTTGGATATAGGCGCCGACGCGGTTCACTTCCAAAACCCGTATTTGCCCGACACCCATTCCGAAATTACCCTGCCCCTGAGAATCCACAGCGTCACCATCGGCGCGCTCGATATTCAAACAACAGTGCAATCCGCGTTTGATGAACGCGACCTCAAAGTATTGCAATTGCTCGCAGACCAGATTGCAGCCGCCATTCAAAACGCGCAGCTGGCGGAACAGCTCTCGCAATCGCTGGCGCAAATTAAAGAAGTTAATGCGCGTCAAACCCAAATTGCCTGGCAGACTGCCATCTCCGAGCGTGAACGCCCCGCCTATGAGTATGACGGTTTCCAAATCAAACCAATCCCCGCAGGTTTGCCTCAAGACCTGATAAACCGGCTGGAAGAAGGAAAGCCCGTCATTGCAAAGGAAAACAACAGCAAAAAGAAAACCCTCATGGTTCCACTGCAAGTGCTTAACCAAACCATCGGCGTAATTGGACTGGAAAAAGACAACCCAGCCGAACAATGGACGGAAGATGACATCGCCGTCGTTACGGCTGCCGCCAACCGCGCCGCGCTCACCCTTGAAAACACCCGCCTGTTGGAAGAAAGCCAAAGACGCGCAGTGAAAGAACGCGCCATTTTTGAATCCACAGGCAAAGTAGGCTCGGCGTTAAACATTGAAACCATCCTGCAAACCACAGTGGAAGAAATTGAGCGTATTCTTAATAGCAAAGAAGTCACCCTGCAATTTATCAATGACAAAAAATCCTGACCGGAACGCGATATGAACAACCACCCTTCCAAGTTTAATGAAACGATGCGATACGCCATCTTTGGCGCCGTCTTTGGCGCAACCTTCCCGCTTGTAGGGACGATGTTCCGCGTACTCTTTCTGCGCCAACCCATAACAATCGGAAACATGGTCAGCGCGCAAATCAACGACCCGCTGCTCTGGGTGGTGGATACAGCGCCAATCGTTTTGGGAATTTTTGCCGCCTACGCAGGCTACAAGCAGGACCAAATCACACAGGCGTACCAACAACTGCACGAGCAGGAACTGGAACTGCAAAAAAACCAGCAAACGCTTGAGCAAAAAGTAAAAGAACGCACAATGGAGCTTGAAGCGGCAAACTTAAAAAACCAAACCCGCGCGCAGCAATTTGAAGCCATTGCGCAAATTTCGCGGGTCATCAATCAAACCCAAAACCTGCAAGATATTTTGCCTCAAATTACGCAGGTCATCAGCCAGCAATTTGGGTATTACCATGTTGGCATCTTCCTGCTCGATTCCAAAAAGGAATACGCCGTGCTGCGCGCCGCCAACAGCGAAGGCGGTCAGCATATGCTGGACCGAAATCACAAACTGCGCGTGGGGCAAGTGGGCATTGTAGGGTATGTTGCCGAAAGCAAAAAACCCCGCATTGCGCTGGACACAGGCGAAGATATCATTTACTTCAACAACCCCGACCTGCCAAACACCCGGTCCGAAATGGCGCTGCCCCTGCTGCAAAGCGACGGGCAATTAATTGGCGTGCTGGATATTCAAAGCACCATGCCGGACGCATTTCAATTGGAAAGCATTGAAATCCTCACCATGCTGGCGGACCAGGTATCCGTTTCCATTTCAAACGCAAAGCTGTATGAAGAAACGCAAAGATACTTAATCGAAGCGGAAATGCTCTACCGGCGCGACCTGCAAACAAGCTGGAAAAAGTTCACCCGCACAAAGAAGATTACAGGCATCCGCCGCGCGGGCATCAGAACCGAAATTTACAATCAGCCCATGGAATTGCCCAGCGCGGAAGAAATCCGCAAAACGGGCGCGCCGCAGATAGAGCCAACCCAACTGACGATTCCCGTCAAACTGCGCGGCGAGACCATC
>DAOTZP010000085.1:0-4505 GCA_034434265.1 Anaerolineales bacterium
CGCCTCCGATTTTTTTTTTGATTATTCCCTGATGCCGATTTGTCCCGCGCGAGGAACTTTTGCCAGCAGCATTTTCATCACCAGCCCCGCCCGCCAAAATGAAACTGCCGCCATACCGTGCGCCAGTACGGCAAAGAGCGGCGGCTTTTGCAGGGTGTAATACGTCCAACATTCGCGGGTGGTGCCCCACAGTTCGAGGAAATATCCCAGCCCCGCTCCAGCGAGGAAGGTGAGCAAGGCAAAGCGGTAATCGGTGGGGGTAAGAATGAGCAAAACGCAGAGCAATGCCGCCAGCTGTGTGTAGGATTTATCGAAAGTGGGCGCGATGAAATTGAGCATCAGCGCCATGAAGGCAATAAAAACAATCCAATATAAGATTTTGAAAAACAGCGCATCGCGCCGGGGGATTGCTTTTTTGGTTAAGAAATCCAAAAATCGGGCGATACGGTCAATGGATAAACTGGCAATGGGCCATGCGGGGAGTATCCACAACGGCGGGCGTTCGGCGGTGTAGTAATGCCAAAGGTTGGTTTGCGTTCCCCATGATTCGATTGCCAGCCCGCCGCACATGCCAACGAAGATAATCAGCCAGTCGGTTTTCAAATCGGCGCGGGCGACGATGGTGACAGACATGAAGAAGAACACGCCGAGCAGCAGCCAATCCATATACAGCCACCACGCGCCGTCCCAATCCACATATTTCAGGTATTCTTCGGCGAGGGGCTGCCAGATATAGATGATGAGAAAAATCGTCACAAAGAATCCGCCCAGCAGGATGGATGAATCGCGCGTCCAGAATTGAATCTTATTTTTCATAAGGTTATGTGAAATTTTTATCCGCGAAGTTTGCTATTAATTTTTCGTGAAAATTCGTCGCGGGTGATTTTCTACTTTAACTTTTTAGCGAAGTGAACCGCGCGTTCCACTTCCTCGTATCCCAATTTTGCGTGGGCGCGGATGCTTTGATGATTATCCAGCCATGTGTCGGATGCCATTTCGGAGCAGCCTTTGGCGCGCGCCCAATCTTCCGCCGCGGCGACCAGCGCGCCCGCCACGCCCTTGCCGCGAAAATAATCGTACACAAACCAGCCTTCAATGTAGCCAACGGGACTGGTCTCGCAGCCTTCGGCGTAATCGCGCAGCCGCGCTTCGAGCATCCCGGCAATGTTTCCATCCATGTGGGCGAGAAAGACCGCTTCGTTTTCGTTGTTTAACATTCCATCCTGCTCGCCGCGCAGAATGTCATCAGGCGCGTCGGGCCATAATGCTTTGCGCATCAAGAACCAATCTTCTTTGTCGTTTTCCGTCATGCGCCGAACTGTGATGCTCATGTTATCGCTCCACGCTTAGCACGCCGCCCACCATATTCAGAGTCAGATTCCATGTGCTGCCAATGGTGAACTGCTCAAACTCACTGACGGAGTTGGGTTTGTATATTTCCTGTCCGTCCGGCGTTTGAAAATACACGGTTAATTCCTGCGTCCTGTCGCCGATGCGCTGGTCGCTGGCAATGGTGGGATTGTCGTACACGGGGTGATTATCCGCGCCGCTTAATGTATAAGTTTGAATCGTCGTCCACTCGTCCACAGTGTAATCGCAATACTGCGTGCTTTCGGTGTGGCAATCCTGCACTTCTTCCGCGAATCCATTGCCTTGGTCCACCATGCGGGTGGTGCAAATTTCTTCCTGCTCGGTGCGGCATGAGACGTTGTACGCATCCGCAGGCGGGCTGCCGGTTCTGTCGTTGTAATTTACCGGTTGAATTTCCTGCACCGGCACAAAGGTTTGCCATTCCAAACCGGTGACTGTTCCCTGCACGGTTTTGGAAGGCAGCAAAAACACCAATCCGAGAACAACACAGCACAACAATAAAGTTCCCGCAATGCCTGCGGCGATGAGCCAGTTTCGTTTGCTGTTGGAATTTGAAACCGCGCGCGATGCGTCGGCAACCGCCGCATTTGACAAAACCGCCGCAACAGGCTGCGGCGCGCGCTGCAATGGAGCGCCGCATTGTGTACAAATTCTTTCGCCGCTTGGGTTTTCCGCGCCGCAAGCCGAACATGCCGACACCTTTGGCGCGGCGGAAGCCTGCAAGGTTTGACCCGCCGCGCGTTTTTTTCCTTCCTTCAAATCCGCGCCGCATTGCGAACAGGTTTCGGCGTTGCCCGGGTTGCGCGTGCCGCAAAACCCGCAGTGAATATCCGCGCCTGATGCCGCCATTGCTATTTTCTTTTCATCGGTCACATATTGCTCGTTGGCTGCGCGGCGAAACTGCACATTCTCCGGCTGAGGCGCTCCGCAGCTTTGACAGGTTTTCGCCGAACCTTTGTTCACGCCGTTGCAGTTTGGGCATACCCATTCCAACTCTACAAACTTTCTGCCTTCGTTTTGTTTCATGGCTCTCTCCTCAATTCGCTAAAATCCATGATGTTGTTTGACCTGCCGGATTCTCCCTTCGCAATCCGGTTCTTTGTGCGGATTTGAATCGCCCGCGTAGATTGCCTTCCCTGATTTTGTCAGCGCGTGGAAAACGGATTCCACGCCCCGGGCGACGTTGTGCGGGTCGTAGCCGCCTTCCAACACAAAGATAATTTTGCCGTTGCAGTGTTCTTCCGCAAGCGCAATGAGTTTTTGCGAAAGCGAGAAAAATCCGCGCGTGGAAATTCCCAGCGCGGTGAGCGGGTCGTTCCAGTGCGCGTCGAACCCGGCGGAGATGAGAATCAACTGCGGGCGGAAGTTTTGCACAAACGGGGCGATGATTTCATCTGCGGCGCGTGCATACGCTGTGTCGCCCGCGCGGGCGGGAAAGGGAACATTGACGATGCGTTTCTTCGCGTGCGGCGCGTCTTCAATCCAGCCGGTGCCGGGGTAAATTCCCCATTGGTGTAACGATAAAAACGCCGCGCGGTCATCGTTGAGGAAGGCAGCCTGCGTGCCGTTGCCGTGATGCGCGTCGTAATCAATCACCATCACACGCTCCAGCCCGTTGGCGAGCGCGTCTTGCGCGGCAATGGCAATGTTGTTGAAAAGGCAAAACCCCATGGCGCGGTGTGGCTCGGCGTGATGTCCCGGCGGGCGCACGATGGCAAAGGCATTCCGCGCCTCGCCCTGAGTCACGGCGCGGGCGCAGGCAATCGCTCCACCGGCGGCGAGAAGCGCGTCTGCATAGGATGTGGAGGTCACATAAGTGGGGGCGTAGTCAATGATGGCGGGCGCGCGCAGGCACACTTCTTCAATCGCTTTAATCATATTTGGTTTGTGTACCCGCGCAATTTCTTCGGGCTTGGCTGGCGTTGCTTGTATTTTTTCCGCGTCGAGAGAATCAAGCATGGGTTCAAGGATGTGCAGCCTGCCGGGTCTTTCGGGATGGTCTTCGTATTCGTGCGCGCGCGAGGGGACGTAGGCGTATAAAGTGGTCATGCGCGAATTATAGTCTTAAAAAATAAGACAGCCGTTTGGCTGTCTGCCTCTTACTGAAAGTATGCCAGCGCAAGGCGGAGTTTTTCTTCCACTTCGTCGGGCGCGTCTTTGGGGATGGATTGCAGCGCGGCTTGCGCTTCGACCACCGAGTATCCCAGCGCGGTGAGCGCGGCGATGACCTCGCCATCGGTATCGGACATGGCGGCTATCTTTGCAAGCGAATCCATCGGTTTGAGTTTGTCTTTGAGATGCAGGGCTATCTTCTGCGCGGACTTTTTGCCCACGCCCGGCACGCGCGAAAAAATATCGGCTTCTTCCGCAAACACGGCGCGCTGCACGGCATCGAGACTTAAGGTGGATAACACCGATAACGCCACTTTGGGACCGACACCGTCCACGCCGAGCAGCATGGCGAACAGCTCGCGGTCGGCTTGCGATTCAAAACCGTATAAGTTCATGGCGTCTTCGCGCACGATGAAATGGGTAAAGAGGAAAATGAGTTCGCCGGTTTTCAGCTTGCCGCGCAGCGGGGCGGGGACGAACACTCGAATGCCCACGCCGCCGGTTTCAACAATGATGGCGTTCTCTTCAATTTGGGAGACTTCTCCGCGAATGGTGGCTATCATGGATGTATTGTACTTTAATCGTATCGCTTTGTATTGAGATGCGTGATGGCAATTGCCAGCGCGTCGGCGGCGTCATCCGGCTTGGGGATGGAATCCAGTTGTAAAAGCGCGCGCACCATTTCTTGAACCTGACGTTTATCCGCGCCGCCGTAGCCCGCCACCGCCTGTTTCACTTCGTTGGGAGTGTATTCAAACGGCGCGATGCCCGCTTTTTGCAAACACAACATGGCAACGCCGCGCGCCTGCCCGACAGCCAGCGCGGTTTTTACGTTGGATTGAAAGAATAACTTTTCCACGGCGGCGGTATCAGGTTTGTATTGACGCAGCAAGTCGTTCAACTGGTCAAATAACATTTCAAGGCGCGGCGCGGGCGCGGCGTCTTTGGGCGTGGAGATGATTCCATACGCCACCATTGTCAAGTCGCCGCGCTCGTTCATGCGGACGAGTCCGTAGCCGGTG
>DAOTZP010000086.1:0-8707 GCA_034434265.1 Anaerolineales bacterium
GTTACGCCCATCCCCTCTGCATGTGACCGCGCTCAATTCATCGCGGATGTCACCGTCCCTGACGGCATGACTTTCCAACCCAATGCCGCCTTCACCAAAACATGGCGCTTGAAGAACATCGGCACCTGCACATGGAGCAATTACAGCCTCATCTTTGACTCCGGCGAAAAAATGAGCGGACCCGATTCCGCGCTCATCCCCGCTTCTGTCGCGCCCGGACAAACAGTGGACCTCACCATCAACCTCAAAGCCCCCGCCAATGCAGGCACATATCGCGGTTATTGGAAGTTAAAGAACAACGCGGGCATTCCATTTGGCATTGGCTCCGCCGCGACCAAATCCTTCTGGGTTGAAATCAAAGTTGCCGGAACGCCGGTTACGCCTTCCACCCCCGCGACACCATCCACACCTGTCACTCCCGCCACGCCAATCAGCGGCACAACGTATGACTTCGTTGCCAATGTGTGCGCCGCAAAATGGTACAGCGCCGTCGGCGAGCTGCCCTGTCCCGGAACGGATAACGACGCAAAAGGCTTTGTGCTTGTCACCGCGCCCTCGCGTCTTGAAAACGGCGTCAGCGACCCGCGCGCCGGTTTGCTCACCTTCCCGCAAAACGTCAATAACGGATACATTCAAGGCATTTACCCAGCGTACAACGTCAAGCCCGGAGATAAATTCCGCGCCACCGTCAACTGCGAACACAACGCCACATCCTGCTATGTGGTCTTCCGTTTGGATTATTCCATTGCCGGTAGTTCCTCCATTAATACCTTGTGGGCATTCGTTGAACGTTACGAAGGGCAAACTTACACCGCCGATATTGACCTGACCACCCTCGTCGGCAAGGATGTGAAATTCATCCTCACTGTGCTTTCCACCGGCGCATCCGCCGGAGACCGCGCGCTTTGGGTTGCGCCCGTGCTTTACAACCCGGCATCCTCCGCGCCAGCCACAGCCACTTCCACGCTTGCGCCAACGGTCACGCCCTCAGTCACTGCGCCTGCGGCTTCCGCCACGCCCACTGTTACCTCGCCCGCGCCAAGTGAAACGCCCACTGTTCCCGCACCAAGCGAGACGCCCACCGTTCCCGCGCCAAGCGAAACGCCCACTCCCACCGCCACCCCATAACAATTCACTGTTGTATTAACCCCAAACCCTAAAGGACAAACGCTCTTTAGGGTTTCTTTTATGGATAGGAAATTTTATGAAACGATTTTTGACCTTGCTCTCTGTTTTGATTCTCGCCGCATGTTCTCTGCTCCCCGCGGAAAGCGCGTCTTTTTTTGCCCCGCAGCCGGATGCCGCCATCCTGCAAGCGGATTCCACCTCCGAGCAAATTCAACGCGCCATGCTGCAAAGCGCCGCCGCATGGCGGACCGTGCAGCTCAGCGGCACAATCACATGGTATAACGCGGATGGTTCCACACAAGCCTATCACGAGCAGGCATGGCTCGACCCGCTTTCCAGCCGCTACAAAGTGGAATTGAACGGCATCACCAACCCGGCGGATAAAGTCGTCAAATTCAGCGACGGAAAAAACAATTACAACATCAACATGACTTCGGGACTTGTGGAAACCATCCCATACCCCGACTTTGCCCGCGCCGGGCAATACATCCCTCCGCTTGAAGAGGGCGTTGCCTACCCCAACCCCATGTGGGGACAAATTGGCACGCCGCTTTCCGAACTTGCCTTTGCCGCCAATTACGCCCAGAACAAAGGAACATTCACCCCGCTGGGCATCGAAACAATCGCGGGACGACAAGCCTTGATTGTTGAATGGACATACATTGAAAACAACGCGCCTTCATGGAAGATGTGGCTCGATACATCCACAGCCCTGATTTTGAAATTGCAGGAGTTCGGCGCAAAAGACGGCGGCAGCGCTCTGACAGGCGAGCGCGTGGTGGAGCAAATTATTTACAACATAAAATTTGATTCTTCCATTTTTGCCATGCCGCCCAATGTTCCGCAAGTGAACATGCCAACGCAGGTGAGCTCCGTGCCTGTTATTCCAAAATCGGACGTAAAGGCGGAAGAAGCGGGGGAGTTGTACTTTTTTTTGCAGCCGCGCCAAGCCTCAGGGAAGATTGAATTGGCGCGCGTTTCGGGGGTGTGCGTGTTCGATGCCGCAGCCTGCCCGCCCGTGCAAAAAATCGCGGTCCCTTTTCCTTTAACATTCACCCTCAATCCATTAAGTTGGTCGCCGGATGGAAGCCTTGCCGCATTCGCCTATCCCGATAATGCGGAAGGCACGCCGCAAAAATTATTTTTATTTGACCCCGCCGCGCAAACATGGACGGCGATTGCCGAGTTCCCTTACATTGACCCGCCGTTCTGGTCGCCGGATGGAAAGTTTATTGCCTTCCGCACGCAGGATGGCTTTGGCGGCGAAGAGGTGTATGTCATCCGACCGGATGGTTCGGGGTTGAAAAGCGTTGCCTCAGGCTTGCCCGCTGAAGGCAAACCCTACATCATGGACGGCTGGTATCGTGACAGCGTGATGGTGCACCCTGCGGTGAGCGCGGGCAGCATGTATCTGGTGCGCGCGGAAGATGAAACCGCCACGCCGTTTTTGCCGTCCTCGCCCAATAAATCACAGTGGATTGTTTCGCCCGATTCGCGCCTGTTTGCGGTGGATGTGTACGACGCCAACGCGCAAACGCACACATTAACCACATTCAATCCCGATGGCTCCGCGTCGGCAACGCTTGCCAACTTTATCGGCGGAAGCATTTACCCTGTCGTCTGGTCGCCGGATTCAAGTTTGATTGCCTTTAATTATTACAGCGAGTTCAGCGGCGGCAATCTTTCCGCCGAAGTGTTTGTCGCGCGCAGCGATGGCAGCCAGCTTTCTTCCGTTTACAAAGGCATGACGATTGGACGGCTGGCGTTTTCGCCCAACGGGCAGTTTTTGCTGGTGGAGGAAACCACATCCGTCAGCGGCGGTCATTTGTTTTTGATTAATCTTGCCACGCTTGAACAGAAAATTTTGCAAGCGCCCGGTCTTTCCACAGATTATGATTGGTACGCGCCTTCATGGAGACCGTAAAAATCACCCTGCAAGCGAGTCGATTCGGATTCTGTGAATCGCAATCGCGCCGGTTGATTACATCGTAAACAAAGTCTTTGAAAGTTTTTTACTTAACGCAAGTTGCCACCTTCAAGAGGGAGGAAGGATTTTGCCTGTTTTGAACCGCCGATGCGCAGAGGGCGCAGAGTTTTTAATGAATTTCTCCGTGTCCTTCGCGCCTCTGCGGTAAAAATTAAGCAAGGGTGGCAACTTGGGTTACTTAAGATTGTCATTTCGAGCGGCAGCGGGAAATCTTTACGATTGTCCCAAAGACCCTTCGCTGCGCTCAGGGTAACGCCTCACTGAGAATAAAAAACTTATTTTGTCAGGGCTTTTTCATCCTTCGGAATGAATCTTGTTTTATGAATACTCTGTGGTGAAATCTTGCAGAAAGCCCGCAAAATTAGACACTCCCATTTTTCTAAATTCGTTTGTGGATTTGACCGCGATGGGTATAATTGCTTTTATTCCCGCCGCACAGGAGATTCCCCTATGCTCTCAATCATTGACCGTATCATCTTCCTTAAAGAAGTTCCGTTTTTTCAGGGGATGACTGTGGATTACTTAAAAGTTCTTGCCGCCTTGTGTGAAGAAAAGTTATATGAAAAAGGCGCGCGCATTTTTTCCCAAAACGACCCCGGTGGAAGTTTGTACGTTGTCGTCAATGGCAGGGTGGGCATTGAGCAGGAAAAACGCGCGGGTTCTTTTGTGCGCCTTTCCGAAGCGGACGCGTATTCCTATTTTGGCGAAACCAATTTTTTCGATAACAGTCCACGCTCCACATCGGCGGTTGCCATCCGCGATACCTTGCTGCTTCAACTGCGCCGCGAGCCGGTGATTGAATTTGTGCGTGAAGACCCCAACCTTGCGCTTGACCTTATCAATGTCCTCAGTGAACGCCTGCGCGAAAATAACGACCGCCTTGCCGAACTCACCCGTTCACAACCCAAACAGCTCGATAAGCTCTTCAACAAGTTTGGTTAAGACATAAACAAAAGGATTGATAACCTTGCGCTTTATTTTTGGACGCGGATAAACGCGGATGCGCGCGGATTTTTCAAAAACTATCCCAAAAAATTTTTTTCCGTGTTTTCCGCGCTCGTCCGCGTTCTGTTTTTTTAAGAGCGCAAGGTAATTGGATAAAAGGACTTAAAGAATGACCTGGCTTAACAAACTTTTCAACATCCGTTCCAGCGAGTGGACTCGTCTGCTGTTACTGGCGCTTGTGCTGGTTGTTTCCAACATCGGCACAAACTGGGGGACGACAGTCGCATACGCGGCGTTCTTAAAACAATCGGGTCTCAAAGCAGGCATGGAGACTCTCATTTGGGTGCTTTTCCTCAGCTCGCTGCTTTCCATTCCCGCCCTGTCTTTATACACCGCGTTTGTGGACCGTATAGATAACAACCGCCTGTTTGTTTACATTATCGCGGCAGGCGCTGTCATCATTCTTGCTGGCATGGGGCTGTGGGGATTGGGATTTGAATCCTTCGCGTTTCCTTTCATGTATGTGCTTTCGCAGGCATGGCTGGCAATTTTCAACCCGCATTTTTTCACCTATATCAACGACTTGTTTGATATTCAATCCGCAAAGCGCGCGCTGCCCATTGTGCTGGCGGCTGGGCGCATTGGCGCGGCAATTGCCGGTTTCACCTTGAAGCCGCTGGCGCAAATTCTCGATTCCGCCTCCATCATCTGGATTTGGCTGGCAAGCGATATATTGGTGATTGGCGTCCTGCTCCTCATGCCGCGCTTCATTAAGAAAAACCGTTCCGCAATCGAAATTTCGCATCTTAATCGCCCCGCCGCTCAAACTGCTGGAACGTCTTATTTTGCCAGCCTTAAAGAGGGTTTGAACTTTACCCTGCAATCTGCTTTTTTGCGCTGGATGGCGGCTGGCACATTATTGCTTGCGGCGTTGGTCAACTTGTTTGAATACCACGCCAACCAAATTATGTCGCCGCAGTTTGCCTCCTCTTCCGATTACGCGGGCTTTTTAGGCATGTTGGACGGCATTTCCAATGTGATTGCCTTGCTCATCCTGCTTTTTGGCATCAGCCGCATGAGCAAAGCATGGGGCATTGGCAATACCAGTTTGGTCTTCCCCGCACTTACCTTGCTCATCAGCGGCGGACTTGTCGGCTTGCCCGCTTTGTTCACCGCCTCGCTTGCCCACTTGGACCGCAAGGGATTGCGTTTCAGCTTGCAGGCTCCCATTGAAGCGCTGTTGTATAACGCCATCCCCATCCGCATTAAGGGACGCGCGCGCGCCTTTGTGGGCGGGCTGCTGGCTCCGCTGGGCGCCATGCTCGGCGTGGGAATTTTGCTCATTGAGCTCTGGTACGGCGAAAACTTTCCGTGGCTGATTCCGGCTGCCATTGCATTATTTACCGCCGCCTATTTCATCAGCTCGTTTTTCATTCGCCATCAATATACACAAGCCCTCGTCAAAATGTTGGAAGAGGAGGACTTCTCCTTCCTTTTGACCGAAGGCGCGGAGGAATTAGTCGCAGCCGACCCTGCCACGCTGGAACGCTTGAAAAAGAAATTGGAGGAAAGTTCCAGCCACGAGTTGCGGGTTTTCATCACGCAGCTTATCGCGCAGGTGGGCGGGGCGGAGGCGTTGACCATTTTGATTCCCGCCGTAAAAGCCGCAACCGAAGCCCGCACCCGCGCCGCCATGCTGGATGTCATCACCGCCGCCGGGCTGCGCGGCGAGATGATGCGCGAACTGTATTCCGATTCCCTTACCGACCCCGACCCGCAAGTGCGGCAATCCGCCGCCGCTGGCTTGGAGCAAATGCTCGGCTCGCAGGACCCGTGGCTGCGCGAACTGTTGGTGACGATGGTCAACGACCCCAATTCGCAAGTTTCTTTATATGCGCTCAAATCGCTGGCTGGCACGGGCAATTTCTTTGCCTTTGAACCTGCCGTGTGGAAGCTGGACGACCTGCTCAAAAGCGAATCTTTTGAAAGTAAAAAAGCCGCCATTGACGTGCTGGGATTAATTGCCGACCCCAAATCCGTCCGCCAGCTGCTCGAATTTTTGCCCGACGAGAATACCCAAATTCGTCTGGAAGCCATTCTCAGCCTCGAAAAAATGCCGCTGCCGCTGGGCAATTCATTGGATAAGGATATTGCCGATTTTGCAAAACTACTGGCGCACGACCCGGTTGCCCGCGTGCGCCAAGCCGCGCTGACAATTTTTGCCAAATTCAAAAACAAGGAAACGCCGCAAATCTTGATTTCCGCGCTGGCGGATAAAAGCCCGCAAGTCCGTACCGCCGCAGTGGACTTGCTCGTCTCGCTCGGCAAAGAAGCCGTCCCCGCGCTGCAAGCCGCGTTCAACTCATCCGACTTGCAAACGCAAAAAATGTCCGTCGTTGCGCTCAGCCGCATCAACCCGCGTCAATTTGCCCCGCAGATTGACAAAATCGTTTCGCAAAACCTTAACCAAATTTACCGCGCCATCAGCCTGGAAGACGCGCTTACCCCATATCAGCAATATCGCAGCGCGCGCGCATTGATTTCCGCCCTGCGCGAGCGCAACAAAGAATTAATCAGCGAAATTCTTTATCTGCTTTCCGCCATTCACGACCCGCAGACTCTCAAAGTCGTCGGCGAATCATTACACAGCGATTCCGCCGCCACGCGCAACCTTGCCCTCGAAGCGCTCGAATCGCTCACCTCGCCGCAGACCGCCGCGTTGATTGCTTCGCTGTTTGAGCCAAGCATGGGACCGGCGCAACTGCTCCAACTCGGTCAGGAAGGCAGCCTGAGCATTGAAACCTTCGACATCATGAACGCCTTAACCGAACTCGCCGAACACACCATTGACCGCGTGCGCTTCCTCCTCTCGCTGCACGTCATGGGAGACATCGGCGCGCAATTCGCAAAAGCAAACGACCCCCGCGCCGAACAAATCCGCGCTTTGATAAATCCTTCGCTTCACTCAAATGACGAGCTGGTGGAAGAATCCGCGCGCGACGCCCTGCAAAAAATAAACACGCTCGGCGAACCTGTTGGCGTGGTCATCCGCAAACCGCTCTCGATGGTGGAAAAAATGATTATCCTTAAAGAAGTGCCGTTCTTTCGCAACATTCCCGTCGCCGAGTTGGAAGCGATGGCGCGGGTGTGCGAAGAAAAAATCCACAAAAAAGACAGCCGCATCTTCAAAACCGGCGACCCCGGCGGCGCGTTATATATCATCGTGGATGGTCAGGTAAAAATTGAGCAGGAAAAACGCAGCGGCTCCACCACGCTTGCCACGCTGGGAAACGATTCCTATTTTGGCGAAATGTCGCTCTTCGATAACAGCCCGCGCTCCGCTTCCGCCATTGCCATGCGCGAAACCGTCATCCTCGAACTCAACCGCGCGCCCATCATGTCGCTCACCATGCAAAACCCCGATATGGCATTGGAACTCATCAACATGCTCAGCCAGCGCATCCGCGAAACCAGCGATAAACTCGCCGACACCGTCAAATCACGTCCGCGCGAACTGCACAAACTCTTCGACCAGTTTGAATCATAAATCGCGCCGCGCAGTCTTTCATGAACTCTTTTCCCCTTTCTCCCATGCAGTCTGGAATGGTATTCCAGAGTCTTTACGATTCGCGCAAAGGATTAAACACCCTTCAACTTTTTTGCGCGTTTTCAAAAGTGGATGTGGACGCGCTGCGCCGCGCATGGAAACAGGTGTGGAACACATGCGACGTTCTCCAACTGGCATTCGACTGGACCGGCGGCGAACCCGCGCAGCGCATCCACCGCGGGCTTAACCTCCCTTGGACCTTTCTCGACTGGCAAAACAAACCCAACCCGCAAGACGACATTCAACAATTTTTGAACCAAGACCGCCTGCAAAGTTTTGACTTAAAACAGCCCCCGCTCATGCGCCTGACGCTCATCCAATACGGCGCGGAAGATTACTGGCTGGTCTGGTCTTTGCATCATATCCTGCTGGATGGGCGCTCCATGCTGCTCATTATGCAAGCCGTCGCGGACATCTATCAAAACCGGTCCGCAGGCATTCAGCCCGCGCCGCATTTCAGCGGGTATATCCGCTGGCTGCAAAAACAGGATTGGAGCGCCGCGCGAACATACTGGCAAAACAAACTCTCCGGCGCGCACAACCCGCCCGCGTTTGCAAAACAATTCCCCTCCGGCGGTGATTTGCGCTTCGGCTTGCTCAAAACGCAGCTTTCCCAAGAACAAACCCAAACCCTGAAAGAATTTGCCGCGCAAAACGAAATCACGCTTAATACATTGGCGCAAGGCGCGTGGGCAATTTTGCTCAGCCGATACAGCGGCGAACACGATGTAACCTTTGGAACGATTCGCACGGGGCGTCATTCCGCAATGGATGGCAAACAGACGCAAAAAATCATCGGCTTGCTCATCAACACCCTGCCTCTGCGCGCCCAAGTGAACGCGGACTCTTCCGTGCGGGATTTTCTCCGCCACATCCGCCAGCAAACGCTCGAACTGCGCGGCAGCCTGCATGAGCATCTTCCGCTGGCGGAGATTCAACGAGTCAGCGGGGCGCAGGGCGCGTTATTCGACAGCATTGTAGCTTTTGAAAATTTTGAATTTGACGAAGCGCTTAAAACCGCCAGCCCGTTTTTTGCAAAC
>DAOTZP010000087.1:0-5720 GCA_034434265.1 Anaerolineales bacterium
ACCGGAATGGCGGCAAAGATGAGCAGCAATAAAAATGTCACCGCTGAAGCGAGCTTGCCAAACACAAGCGCGGAAGGCGATAAGAGCGAAATTTTCAGCAAGTCAAACGTTTGCCGCTCGCGCTCGGATGAAATGGCGCCGGAAGTTAAGGCGGGAGCAATAAAACTGAGCATCAGCAGTTCAATTAAAACAACCGTGCTGAAAATTGTCTTGCCAATCACTTGTAAAAAACCGGGCGAATTGGAAATGCCGCCTTCGGTATAAAGTAACAAGTAAATCATTCCCACAAAGAAACTGATGAGCAATAAATACCCGGTAAGCATGTTCACGCTCTGCCAGCTGCGCATACGAACCTTGAGTTCTTTAAGGATGACGGGGTTATCAAACAGGCGGCGAATGAATGCGGGGGAGTTCATGAAATAATCCCTTTCGTTGTTCTCATAAAAACTTCTTCGAGGTTTTTTGTCTCTTCGCTGAAATGAACGACGGGAAAGCCTTGCGCGAGCAAGCTTGCCAGCAGCGCGTGAATATCCTCGTCGCCGCCGGAAAAATCAATTTGCAATTCAAAGCGGCTGCCGTGTTCATCTTCCAGCAAGCGGACTTGGTTAACGCCCGCAGCGGAGGAAAGAAAGGTATGAGCTTCTTCGGCATGATGCAGCAAGCCCACCCGCAACTGGCGGTGCGGCATTACATGTTCGCTCAGTTGCTTAAGCGTGCCAACTACCGCCAGTTTGCCTTCTTCAATAATCCCCACCCGCGAGCAAAGCTCCGAAACATCGGCAAGGATATGGCTGGAAAATAAAATCGTTTTGCCAAGCCGCGCAATTTCCATCAACAACTCGCGGATTTCAACCCGCGCGCGCGGGTCGAGACCGGAGGCGGGTTCATCCAACACAAGCGCTTGCGGGTCGTGAATCAACACGCGGGCGAGCCCAAGTCTTTGCTTTAAGCCCATGGAAAGCGTATCCACCATGTCGGCGCGGCGGTGACCTAAATCTACAAGGTCGAGCAGGTCGTCAATTAACTTGGCGCGCCGGGCTGGCTCAATTTTGTAACATGCGCCAAAAAAATCCAGATATTCCTGCACGGTCATATCGCCATATACGCCGAATGAATCGGGCATAAATCCAAGCAGGCGGCGCACATCGCCTGGATGTTTGGAGATGGAATATCCGCCTACGGTGATTTCTCCGCTATCGGGTTTGAGCAATGTAACAAGCATCCGCATGGTGGTGGTTTTTCCCGCGCCGTTTGGTCCTATCAACCCAAAAATTTCGCCGCTGCGGATGTTAAACGTCACATGATTGACCGCCGCGCGGCTGCCAAACTTTTTGGTGAGGTCTTTGATTTGAATGATGTCGGTCATCTTGCCACCTGCAAATTAAAGTTGATGGAAGTGACGCCCACATAATCATTTGGGTTGGCGTCCAGCCGAATGCGGAACGAGCCGTCGGGGAAAATAAAGCGCGCCGGGTCCGCCACCAAAATCGGGGCGGGCTGCGAATCAAGCGGGCGCCACGAGTTTGTTTGCACATCCCACAGGCTGATGACGCTTTTATCATACGCGGCGGTGGTTTGAATATTTAATTCAAATGAAGTGACGGAAGTAAAATCCACAGGGACGGCGGGCTGCAAGCGAAGTTCGTAGCCTTCGGCGGGAATTTGATATGTGACAATCGCGCCGCTGCTGGACTGCCACTCATACAAGTTCAAAGAAAGGACAAGCGCGCGCGCGTCAGTTTCAAGCAGCGGTTCCAATTTTTGAATGTAGAGCGTCGTATCTGTCGCCGTGCTGGTTTTATTGCGAATTTGCACAGGCGCGTGAATGTCATCCACCCATGCGGCAAGGTACGCGCCGGAATTCACCATGGAATAGCCGTTGTTGTAACGCGCCATGAGCGCTTGCAGCCAAGTGGAACGACGGCGCGCATCTTCTTCTGTAACGACTGGGTACACTGGCAAGTTAATTGAAGAGAACGCGGTGTAAAAGTCTCTGGTGAACACCACATCGTTGGAAATGGAATTGGATACGCTGTGCGAAGCGCCGGGGGGAAGATTTCCCAAAGGTATCCACTGTCCGGGGAGAATGAGGAAAGCATCGCGGAGGGTGGTTTGGCTCTGGTTGGCAATTGTCCCCTCCAACAGCGTGGAAGTGGTTTGCGGCGTGAATTTGAGGTCATGGGTAATTTGCAAGTCTGGCAAAACGCCTTCCGCCGCAACGGGAATCATGCCGCCAATTTCAACCTGCGTATCGGGCTGCCTCATTCCCTGCCCGGTTTTGAACACAAGCCAATCGCGGTCTGCGGGTTGAAAACCGCCGCCGAGCTCATCCACTTTGTAGAGCATAAAGCCTTCGGTGGTCTCAATTTCATAAGAGCCGCGTTCAGGAGAATATACGCCAGCCAACACATTGGCAGAAGCAAAGGTCTCGTCCTGCCAGCTTTGCGCCAGCAGCAAGCGGTTAAGGATGGGGTCATTGCCGCGATATACAAGCCCGAAAAAGTACGCCGTGCAAGAGAAAATAACAACTGTGACGGGAATGGTCAGCCAAGCCAGCTCGGTTCTTTTCAAACGCCGAAGGATGATGTAATTGATGGGACCAATCGCCGCAACATACAGCCCAAGCCAGCAGCAAATGTAAAAAAACGAAGGAAGCGCCAGCTCAGGCAGCGCAGAAAGGGCGTTATTCGCCTGATAGCTATCCAGCGCGCGGCTTGTCCATGAGGGTTTTTCGGGTTGGAAAGCAAGCAAGTGTTCGTACAATTGCTTCATGCCCTGCCAATTGTTTAAGGGCGGCATGGCAGGGTCGGCAGCGAGGAAATATACTTTACCGTACCCGATGCGTTTTTCAATCAACAGCGGCGCGCCGTCTTGTTCGGCGAGCAAATGCGCGCCGGGCTGAATTGCCCCGTCTGAAAGAATCGCCGCGCCTTCGAGCGACTGTGAATCACGAATGAAAGCGGATAAAGAAGCAAGGCTGGTTACGTTGCGGGTGGCGTTAATTTCCAGAGGCAAAAAGCCGTTCAATCCGGCGGTTGTGGTTTGCCAGTGAATACCGCCCGTAACGAGAAGTTTTCCGCCATTGGCAATCCAAACGCGCATGGCGTGTTTCTGCGCGGCGGTGAGTTGACCGGTATCCACGCCCGAAATGAGCAAAGCATCCAGCGCCTGCCAGCCTTGAGGGGCATCCGGCAAATCTTCGATTTTAAGATTGATGACGCGGGTCCTTCCGCCGTTTAAGGAATTGATGTCATTCAAAATGTTATAAGCGGAAGGAGACTCTGCAATAACGCCAAAATTGAGGTCATTGGCGCCGCACACAAGACCGAGTTTTTTTTCAGCGCGAATCGTTTCGCCTTCCATCACGCGGACGGTGACGCTGCGCAAGGCATTGTTGGAATATACATATAGAAAAAATTCCTTGCGCGAAGAAGCGGGCAAAGAAAGATTAATGGCGGAAATGGATTGGCGGTTGAAATCGCTTTGATGCGACGCCTGCACGCGCGCTTCAAACCCTGCGCCGTTATTTTCCACAACCACGCGGATGGGAATCCACCCGCCGGTTTGGCACACGCCAGCCAGCCCGGCCTGCGCCTGCAAATTTACACTGTTTTGAGATTGGGCGTAAGCGGGCTGCAAAAGCGGAAGAAAAAAGAATGAAATCAGGGCGAAAAGCGCAGCGTATTTTTTCATACGAAAATATTACCATATCAAGCGCCCGGCGCGGCGCAAGGGTCAGCGGGCGTCCGCCTCCGCTTTGGGATTAAAAACAAACTCACCCGCGAACCCGCAAGTTCGGGGTGAGTTTGTTTAAGAGACAACGGGCTACTTTACCAAAATAATGGTTGGGTCAATCGGCTCTTTATGATTCTGGTTGGGATTGTAATTCACCGTAATTGTGGCGTTACCATTGGAACTGACGCGGTTGGCAATAATCTGGCTGTTGATAGTCAGATTGGCTGAACCTGAACCGGCGTTACCGCGCATATCAACACAAGCCGTGGGGGCAAGGATGGTTCCGTACAACGTGCCGCTGGAATTACCACGGTAATCCATAATTTGGTCGTCATTTGCTCCGGCGCCGGAAGTGCCAACACACGGGTCGGCGTCATCACGCGCAACCACAATGGCGTAGCTGGAGTATGTGCCGCTGTTTGTCGGGGTGCCTGCCCATCCTCCGCCGCCTGCAAAACTGATTTCAAAGTCCAAATCGGTAATATACAAAGTGGCGTTATCAAGCACAACATCCGCGCCGGATAGCGGGTTTTGACCGCTGTTATTGCCCAAGTCGCTGATGCAGTACACGCCATTAGAGAACGTCTTGGGGTTGGGCATACTACTAATATCACTCTTGCTGACGTGATACAAGTTTCCAACAATCACGCCATTGTTTGCCGCATCAGTCGCGTTTGCATACAGGCATGGGTTGGGAGGCATGATTGAATCAAGATATTCCGAGGTGCAAAGCGGCACAGCCGCATCCGGGCAAACCGGGGATAAGTTGGTCACCCCGCCTACGGCGGAAACACAAGTGCCGGGCGTGCCCAACGTCACCGAAGTTGGAGTGGAAGCAAACCCGCAACTGCCGGTAAACAAACCGCCGCCCGTTATAAGCCATGTAGTTGTGCTTGAATTTCCGCTGTCATACGCGCAGTTGTTGCCGAGATTGTTGCCGCAAGCCACAATGGCATTGCCATTAAACAACGAGGGCGCGTAAGTGCCGCAGGCGCGGGTAACAGCCTGCACGCGGTTGGTCACCTGCTCCACGCCAATCACTGGCGCGAACAAGGTATCCACAAACGAGGTGATGGTAACGGTAATTTCAACATTTGGCGCAGCGCCGGAAGGACAAGGGTTGGGGTCTCCGTTATCAAGCGGGGTAGGCGCAACGGGAAGCGGCTCAACATCCACCTCGACAATGCTGCGAACGCCATCGTTGGCGTACCCATTAAGCGTGGTGATGTCCATTGCAGCATCTACGATAACAAATTCTTCCGAGCTGTCAATAACGCCATTGTCATTTGTATCCACGTCCACGCGGGCGTTGGCAAGACCGCCCGCCCATGCGCCGGAATCCGCGGCGCCCTGCGCGTGACGGCGGTCGGAATACGCCATGCCGCCATCCACTGTCAGGCCAATTAAGCCAATCATCCCAATTATTGAAAACACAATAATGATGATTGCCTGACCTTTCTCTGATTTTTTCTTAATCATGGTACTGCACTCCTTACATTTATTTATATCAGCAGTGTGCGCGGTGATAAATCTTCATATAATATTATAAGCCTGTTTTAGAATAAAACGGCTACACAAATTTGTTAAAAATGTTGTTTTGGCATGTTTTACATCCCCATTTTGGGGGATAGAAGGCTGGCAAAACAGAAAAAACGGCGGAAAAAATACCTGTGACGCGCATATTTTTTATGGATTTGGCGTTCCCTGCACCGCAACCCCAACCCAGGTGAAAACGCGCTTGTCGCTCGCCGCGCCGGCATTCACCCAAATTGGCTGACCCTGGTCATCCGTGCCGGACTGGCGCACAGGAATCACCCACCAGCGTAATACATGCGCCACATTATCGCGCGGGCGGAAGGAGGTCGGCACAATGTATTTGGTGTCGGTGACATAATCCACCAGGCGGCGGGTTTGGTCCGAGGTCACATCTTCAACGATGATTTGATACGCTTCCACATCGCGCAGCACGCCAACCGAAGCCCACT
>DAOTZP010000088.1:0-2751 GCA_034434265.1 Anaerolineales bacterium
GTAGCCTGCGGTTTGGGTGCGGCGTTCTTTTAGGCGCGGAAAGTGTTCGTAAACAAAGTCTATTTCTTCGCGCAGGTTCACTCCGCTGCGGGTGTAACTTCCGGCGATGAGATTCTCTTCAACCGTAAGGTGTTCAAAAACGCGCCGCCCTTCCATCACTTGAAAGATGCCCTGCTTGACAATGTCTGCCGCGTCCTTGTGTTGAATTTCCGTCCCCATAAATTGAATGCTGCCATCGGTGACTTCGCCGTCTTCGGCTTTAAGCAAGCCGGAAATCGCCTTGAGCGTGGTGGATTTTCCCGCGCCATTTGAGCCGAGCAAGCCGACGATTTGCCCTTCTGGAACTTGCAATGACATTCCCTTCAAAACAAGGATGACATTGTTATAAATCACCTCGACATTGTTAAGAGCAAGCATGGGTTAACTCCATTCAAGTTGGGTGACAGTCGTCCCATAGAGGACGACTGTCACTGATTGCAAAAACTATTGCGCGGAGATGAAATCACTGACGGCTTTCCAAACGCCGCCTTCGACCTTGTATAGTTTGAGGGCATTGTTGCCGCGATGGCTGCTGGGGGTGAAGGTGATGTCGGAGGTTACGCCGCCAGTGCTGAATTTGGAGATGGTTTCCAGCGCGGCTTTGATGTTTTCACCGTTGACTTCCTTGCCATCCTTTACAACCCTGCGGATGCCTTCCGCCATGACTGCCATTGTCCACCATCCCTGGGTGTAGTGCAAGCCTTTATCATCGAGGCTGCCGCCCTTGGATTTGAGATACGCGGCAGCGTCTTCGTGACCCTTTTCGGGGGAGGAAGGAGGCGCGAAGGGCAGCGTTCCCATTACGCCTTCGGCTGCGTCGCCCGCGAGCTTGACGAGGATTTCATCCGCGCACCAGTTCAAGCAGATGAATTGCGCGTCGAAGTTCTGGCTCTTTGCGTCCTTCAAGAGGACAGCCGCCGGGCTGGAAACGGTGTGGATAATGACGTAATTTGCGCCAAAGGTTTTGATTTGCGCGAGTTCGGCGACATAGTCTGTCACGCCGGCGGGCATGGGCAGGCTGGTGAATTCAACGCCGTTGGCTTCTGAAAAGGCTTTCGCGTCCTCAATAGGCGAAGTTCCAAACGGGCTGCCGTGGTGGATGATGGCGACTTTGGGTTTGCCGCTGTTGCCCTTTGCCGCCCAGTCTTCCATTGCCCAGCGGATTGCGATAATCGCCTGGTCGGAATAGGAAGTTCCAATCAGGAAGTTGTAGGGCGCTTCGGTCATATTCAACAGCGCGGCTGAATATGAAGCCGACATGAAGGGGATTTTGTCTTCCGCAATTTTGGCGCGCAAGGCTTCGGTATCGCCTGTTCCCCATCCCATAAACGCCACTACGCCTTCGGACACATACTGCGTGTAGAGCTGTTCAGCCTGGTCAACCTTGTAGGCATAGTCGGCGGAGATTAACTCAATCGGGCGTCCCTCGATGCCGCCATTGGAGTTGACCCAATCCACATAGCCCTTTACGCCTTCGGAATACGGCGTGGATACATCCGCTGTGGCGCCGGTCAAGTCAAAAATTGCGCCGACTTTAATCGGTTCGTTGGAGGCTGCGCCGCCGCAAGCAGATAGAACCAGCGAAGCCATGACAATCATCGAAAACAGAATGTACTTAATTCGAGACATTTTCTCACTCCTTGTGTTTGATTTGGTTGGGTCGTATCAGAAACAGAAGTCAAACAAAGCGTAATCATTTTGGCAAAGCACCTCCTGAAAACATCAATTGCAGGGCTTACTCCCGCAAGGACGTTGCGGGATACTTCACGCTAGTAGCTGAAGGGCCATAAGCGGAAATAATCTTTGATATTTTTCCAAATTTTGTTCAAACCCTCCGGCTCGAAAATGAGGAAGAGAATAATCACCAAGCCAAACGCGCCCTGCTGAATAAAAGGCAGGATGGCGTCAATTTCCGGGAACGTCCCTTTCATGGCTCTTCCAAGATTGGTGAGAATACTGGGCAACAACGTAATAAAAATCGCGCCGAGATACGAGCCGGTCACAGACCCCAAACCGCCAATGATAATCATGGCAAGATAGAGAACGGAAACGTCCACTGTGAAGCGTTCCCATGTGACAATGCTGCGATAGTGCGCGGTGAGCGCGCCCGCCATTCCAACCCAAAACGATGAAATGGCAAAAGCAGTTTGTATTTGAACAAGTCCACGCCCATAACAGAGGCGGCAATATCCTTGTCGCGGATGGCGATGAAGGCGCGTCCAAAGTGCGTGCGGAAGAGATTCACGGTAAGCAATGTGACGATAAGCGCGATGGTCCACACCAGCCAGTAAAAGTTGAATTCGGTGTTCATCTTGATTCCGAAGAGCATCGGGTTGGGGACGACAAGCGCTTCAGTTCCGCCGGTCAGCGCGGGCCAGTGAGTCACAATCCACAGGATGATGACCTGCGCGGAGAGCGTGGCAATGGCAAGGTATAAGCCTTTCAATCGCAGCGACGGGATTCCAAAAAAGACGCCAATGATTGAGGTAAATATGCACGCGGCGATGGTCGAAGCCCACCACGGCATCCCCAACCGCAGGGTGAGCAAGC
The DNA here is from genome assembly GCA_034434265.1 of Anaerolineales bacterium. Classification (GTDB taxonomy): domain Bacteria; phylum Chloroflexota; class Anaerolineae; order Anaerolineales; family Villigracilaceae; genus Villigracilis. The sequence continues at coordinate 2,590 of DAOTZP010000088.1, forward strand.
CAGCCGTGTACGCGCCAACCGCCATAAAGCCGCCCTGCCCCAAACTGATTTGCCCGGTATAACCGACTAGGATGTTCAACCCGATTGCGCCAATGACCGCGATGCCGATTTGATTCGCAAGCGTCAAATAGTAACGGTCAGCGAAGAAAGGAAAAGCAATAA
>DAOTZP010000089.1:0-4498 GCA_034434265.1 Anaerolineales bacterium
CTGACGCCTTGACTTTTAACCCTGTTTGCGGACTTTCCGAGGCGCTGCCTTTTCCGCGCGATTTTTTCGACCGCGTCATCATGGTGGACGCCTTGCACCATGTCATTGACCATGAAAACAGCGCGCGTGAAATGTTTCGGGTTTTGAAGCCCGGCGGTCTCATGGTGATTGAAGAGCCTGATATACGCACGTTTGGTGTTAAATTGATTGCTTTGGCGGAGAAAATGCTTTTGATGCGCAGCCATTTTCTTGCGCCGCATGAAATTACTGAACTGATTCGCGAGGGCGAAAAACAAACCCACGCGCAAGACGGCACGGCGTGGGTGGTTTTCAAAAAGATTTGATTTGTGCGCGCTCTGTTTTATTAAGCGTACATTCCCCAGTCCAACGCTGACGGGTCTTCCATCATCGAGAAGTCCCACATTTCCATGCCCATTTCAACAGTAACCGGCATGTTTAATCCTTCGGTCGCTTTTGCTTTTGTCATTTCAATCATGGCGGGACCATACGGGCAAAAGGGCGTAGTCAGAATCATTTTTAAGCGCGCCATGTCGTTTTCAATTTGAATATCGCGCACGAGACCCAACTGGATGATGTTCATTCCAATTTCCGGGTCAACTACTTCGGACAGTTTTTCCCGCGCGGGTTTTACCATGTCGGGATGTGTGCTGTGTATTGTCCACTGAATTTCCTTGACTTCTTCGCTCATGATTTATTTCCTTTTATTATTTTCAACTGGTTGTACAACATAAGTGCAGTGCGAGCCGCCGCTTAAGATGCACTGGACTTTATTGATGGGCAGGGCAAGCATTTTTGAAATAAGGGTTTGGTCCACCGTGCAGACTTCGGGATGCTCAACGCCGATTTGGTAGTATGGGCAGGAAATTTCATGAATTTGATACTTGCCGTCTTTCTTTTCCCATTCCACGGTAAAGCCTTCCTGCGCAAGCATCTCTTTGACGAAGTCAAGTCTTTCTTCCATGCTGAGATTCTTTATATCATTCGCATAAGCGCTTGCAAGGTCTTCCGCAATTTGCCCAAATAAGTTTGTCACCATGGGACCCGGTATGGTTTCCTTCATTTGCGCCAGCAGGCGGGTTGTCAGGCGAAAATATCGGGTGGGGAAATGTTCCATCCCTTCGTCCGTCAGCACGTAGACGAGCCGCGGACGTCCCACGCCGTGCCGTTCTTCCTGCGCTTCCACCAAGCCTTCCTTTTCCAAATTTCCGAGATGGTGGCGCACTGAAATCGGATTAATACCGACGGCTTCGGCAAGTTCATTGATGGTGGAGCGTGGTTTGCCGAGCAAAGTCCGTAAAATTTTATCGCGCGTTGATTTCATGCAAGTTAGTATACTTGCGGACTTGCGCTTTGTCAATATTTTAGATAAATATCATAAATATATGTTTTTGTTGCCTTTTCACTTTTACTGCTGTGTTTGCTGTTTTGCTTCAATGCGTTTTGCTTATCTGATTAATTTCATGGCGTCAAACCATATTGTTCCGCCGGGTTTCATATATACAATCCGCACCAGAACCCTGTCGTAAGACATCGGCGCTTTGAATTTTATTCTTTTGAACGTAAAGTCATACGTTCCTGCCGGGCAATTAATGCTTCTTGCAAAAGATTTTCCAGTTGATGAATTTCCAAATGATGCAAGCACATAGCAATGCCCCAATTCTGGAACTTCAAAACCGCTGACGTAAAATTGTAAAGTGAACAGTTCTCCGGCGTTGCCGTATAACCTGGTCAGTCTTTGTGTGGATACTTTTGTCGTTGCCTGTCCGTACCTGCTTGCGCCTTTTATTTTTAGTGAAAACATTCCTTCCTTGCGGATTTCAGGGTCTTTTCCATCCTCAAATTTGAGATTTATGTTCTCCCAATACATCGGCAGGTTGCTGTCCGGGGGATATAAATTAAACCCGCCGTTTTTTAAGTAGTTTATATTGGTCGGCAAAAAGCCTGTTCCTTGAATTGCAAAAGTATAAACGCCTTCATCCGCGTCATTGCTTGCAATGCTGATAACCGCCGTTTGCAGCCCTGAGATTGTGGGCATAAACTTGATTGTGAAGGTTTGGCTGCTGTTTGCGCCTATTGCTGCCGAAGGCATTGCTGTTACTGAAAAATATTCCGCATTTGCCCCGCTGATTGAAATAACGGGGCTGCCGCTTAAGTTGAGGTTTGAACTTCCATCGTTTTTTATTGTAAATGTGCGCGTTACGCCGCTGCCAATAATGCTTGCCATGCCAAAATCAGTGTTGTCTGCAATGTCAGGGGTGGCGTCCCCATTTGCAATATCCACGCCGTTGCCTTGTATGTTGATTTCCGGGTTAATGTCTGTGCCTGTGCCTTGAATGGCAAAAGTGTACAAGTCTTCGTCTTCGTCGTTGTTTTCTATGTAAATCATGGCGGAGCGTGTTCCCACATCGGATGGGTCAAAGGCGATTATAAATTCGGAAAATCCATTGGCGCTGATTGTTGTAGCCGGTTCTTGGATAACTGTAAAATCATAGGCGCGCTCCCCGCTGATTTCAATAAGCGGGTCGCCCGTTAAAATTAAGTTGGAGTTGCCGTTGTTTTGAATAATAAAAGTGCGCTCAATCGTTCCGGATGTTATATCTTGCGCTCCAAAATTTGTGTAATCACTTAAGGATGGCGTCTCATCTTCGTTGGAAATATCAATACCATTTCCCTTAACGTTAATTTCAGGCGCGGCTCCGGTTCCTTGAATTAAGAACGTGAAAGGATTTTCATCTTCATCATTGTTGGGTATGCTGACCGTTGCCGTGTGAATGCCGGTTGCAGACGGGTCAAACATGATGCTAAAACTGGTTGAGGAATTGGGCGGGATTGTGGACGCAGGGTCCGCGCTTACAAAAAAATCCAGCGCGTTAGGTCCGCTAATGTTGACCAATGTCATGCCGGTGAGGATTAAGTCTTCCGTCCCCAGATTTTCAATGACAAATGTGCGTGAAATAAAGCCGCCGTTTTTATCAACACTTCCAAAATCGGTATGGTTTTCTTCGGAAGCGGTGGCGCTGCCTTGCGTAATAACAACGCCATTGCCTTTTATGTTGATTTCCGCCAAAACAGCTTGCGGTAATGATGATATTGCCGCGGCGGGTGTTGACTTCATTCCACTGATGAAGACGAGCGCGCAGGCAAATACTTTAACAGCAATTTGAAGATTTTTTTTCATACGACAGCCTTTTTGTTTTTGCACGGATTTCTTTTCATTATAAAAAAGACCGGTTGAAAAATAATTCCAAATGAATGATAATTCTTAAACAAAAAACTCCCGCCGCGGCGGGAGTTTTTCCGGTTATTTGTCGTAATAATTTTCATCTTCATCATTTTTTTTGCGCTTTTTTTGGGCTTTGCCGTAAAGCGCTGTGCCGGTTATGCCAAGAAACAACCCAAGCGTCGAAATGGTGAACGAAAGGAAGTTCATAAAGAGGGTTGACTCTATAACTTCAATGACCATGAGAAACGGCGTTATGCAGCCAAACAGCAGCATAAAAAACGAAATGATGATGAGACGTTCGGGATGTTCAAAATTAATCATTTATACAGCCAGCACGCAACTAAAGCATTTTCAGATTTAAAATCCACCGGCTCTTCAACGTTGCAGACACCTTCCATCATTTTTGGACAGCGCGGATGGAATCGGCATCCCTTTGGCGGGTTGACCAGGCTGGGCGGCTCGCCGGCAGGCAGCTCGCGGTACACCAGCGCGTTGTTGGGGTCGGGGTCGGAGGTGGCATCCATCAATGCGACTGTATAAGGATGTTTCGGCGTGTGCACAATGTCGTTCACGGGAGCTTTTTCCACGATGTTGCCCGCGTACATCACAAAGACGCGCTCGGAGAAGTAGCGCACGGTGGACAGGTCGTGTGTGATGTAGATGACCGCGAGGTTGTGGGCTTCTTGCAAGCCGCGCAGCAGGCGCAAAATTTCCACGCGGACGGAGGCGTCCAGCATGGAGACCGGCTCGTCGGCGACGATTAACTTCGGTTCGAGAATGATGGCGCGGGCAATGACGACGCGCTGTTGTTGTCCGCCGCTGAGCATGTGCGGATATTTGTGCAGGAAGTCGTCCACTGGCGTAAGTTTAACCTCTTCCATTGCTTTGCGGACGCGGCGTTCGCGTTCGGCGCGGTCTTTAATCCCGTTGATTATCAGCGGCTCTTCGAGAATCCGCTGGACGTTCATAAAGGGGGCTAATGCGCCAAACGGGTCTTGCTGAACGTAGCCGACTTGCGCGCGGTATTTACGCAAATCTTCGCCGCCTTTTTCGCCTACGCTCTTGCCCTCAAACACGACCTTGCCTTTGGTGGGCTTGTTGATGCCCAAAATAGTCTTCATTAGGCTGGATTTTCCGCAGCCGGATTCGCCCACAATGGCGATGGTCTCACCGTAGTGAAGGTCAAAGGTCACGCCGTCCACCGCTTTGACGTAGCCGGCGTGACCCAGCCCGAAGCGGCGCAATTCAAACCAG
>DAOTZP010000090.1:0-6441 GCA_034434265.1 Anaerolineales bacterium
CACGTTCACCCCAACCCCGCCCCCGCGAATTGACCGCGTCTTAATCGTCTCATTTGATGGGCTGCGTCCCGATGCCATCACATCCGCGCCGATGAATAATGTGATTGGGCTGCTGCAAAGCGGAGCGTTCACCCTCGCCGCGCAAACGATTATGCCAAGCGCCACGCTGCCCGCCCATGCTTCCATGCTGGTTGGCACATGCCCTTCCAAGCACATTGTCCGCTGGAATGAGTATGTGCCGCAAAACGGATACGCCATTGGCACGGATGTTTTTGACCTTGCGCATGAAGCCGGTTTGCAGACGGTGATGATTGTCGGCAAACAAAAACTCAGCCAGATTACCGAGCCTTCCAGCGTGGACTTTTTTGCATGGATTGACGAAACCGACAAAATTGCGGATATTGGCAGCATTGAGACGGTTGCTGTGGACCAAATCCGGCGTGGATTTAATTTGATGTTTGTTCACTTTCCCGAAGGCGACCTGGCAGGACACGAAGAAGGCTGGATGTCCCCCGCGCAGTTGCGCGCCTTTCGCCGCGAAGACCGCGTGCTGGGAATCATGCTTGATGCCTTGAAACAAAACGGCATGTTTGATTCCACCATCATCATCATCACCGCAGACCACGGCGGGCATGAAACCACACACGGCTACAACATCCCCGAAGATATGACCATACCATGGATTATCAGCGGACCGCGCGTAAAGCCCGGCATTCTCGGCACGCAAGTTTATACAATGGATACGGCGGCAACGGCGGCATTCGTATTGGGATTGCCGCTTCCAAAAGAGTGGGATGGCTCACCCGTGTTGGAGGCGTTTGGTCTTCCAATTACCGAAGCTTCGCAGCCCTGCCCTTAAGAAACGCTGCATCCAAACATTGAACTTTTCCTAATTCAGATGTATTATGTCCACATACCTGCGGCGTATTTGCAAACGGAGATGATTGATGGCTGCCAATCAAGATGAACCTTTGACCCGGCGTGAGGGGCAATTCCATGCCGACAAGCTGGCGCATGAAGGCAAAATGATAATGAGCTTGATGGAAAATATGCGCCTGATTGCCGTCATACTTGATTCGCAGGCGCGGATTACGTTTTGCAACGACCATCTCCTGAAATTAACAGGCTGGGAAAAAAGCGAAATTCTCGGCAAAAACTGGTTCAAGATTTTCGTGCGCGACCTGGACCCCGCCATTCATAAAATTTTTATCAATTCATTTACAAGCAAAAGCATCATTCCTAACTACGAAAATCCGATTTATACAAAGAGCGGGGAAAAACTGCTGGTTGAATGGAACAACTCGCTTTTGCTTGATGAACATGGCAATGTAATTGGCACAGCCAGCGTAGGCGAAGACGTGACGCAGAAGCGCGCCGCTGAGCTGGCGCTGCGGCAAACCAGCGAGCGGCTCAACGTCTTTTTTCATCAATCCTTGGACGGCTTTTTCTTCTGCCATTTTGACCACCCGCGCGAATGGAAACATGCCGCCAATAAAGACGAAGTCCTTGAAGAAATTATCCATACCCAGCGGTTTAGCGATGTGAACGAAGCCATGCTTCGGCAGTACAACATCAGCCGCGAAGATTTTCTCAAACTCACCACCAAGGATGTCTTTGCGCACGATATGGAGCAGGGCAGAAAACTGCGCCGCGAGTTGTTTGACAACGGTCACTTGCACCTTGAAACCTATGAAAGAAAGACGGATGGAACGCCAGTGTGGTTTGAAGGGGACTACGTTTGCCTGTATGACGAACAGGAACGCATTACGGGTTTTTTCGGCATTCAGCGCGAAATCACCGACCGCAAACAATCTGAAATTGCCCTGCGCGAAAGCGAGGAACGATACCGTACCTTGTTTTCAAACATGCTGGATGGCATGTACCGCAGCACGCCTGACGGAAAATTTGTGGACGTAAACCCGGCAATGGTTTCCATGTTTGGGTACGACAGCAAGGAAGAAATGCTGCAGGCGGATATTAAGAAAGACCTTTATTATTCGCCCGAAGAGCGAAAAAGCCTGTTTTTGAATACCGGCGCCGAAAAGGTGAATATTTTCCGAATGAAACGCAAAGACGGCTCCGAAATATGGGTGGAAGACCACGGGCGGTATGTGCATGACGAGCAGGGCAATGTCATCTTTTACGAAGGCATCCTGCGCGATGTAACCGACCGCGTTCACGCTGAAGCCGCCATCCTTGCCGCCGAGGAAAAATACCGCAGCATTTTTGAAAATGCGGTCGAAGGCATTTATCAAAGCTCCCCATTGGGGCATTTTATTACCGTCAACCCTTCTTTTGCCCGCATGTTGGGATATGCAACCCCCGAACAATTGATTGCCTCTGTCACCGATATTGCCCGCCAAATTTATTTGGATGCTTCGCGCCGCGAAGACTTCATGAATCAAATGGAATCCAAAGGCAGCGTGGCGGATTTTGAATATCAAATGCGGCGCCGCGACGGCGGTTTGATTTGGGTTTCTGAAAACGCGCGCGTAGTGCATGATAAAGAAGGCGGCGTCCTTTACTATGAAGGCATTGTGGAAGATATCACCGCCCGCAAAAATGCCGAGCAAGCCCTGATGGAAAGCGAATGGCGCAACCGCGCGGTCGCTGAAATGACCACCGACTACGCCTTTATCATTGATGTGGATTCTCGCGGCACACTCAGCCTGCGCTGGGTTTCCGAAAATATTATGCGCTTTTTCGGATATGACAGCGCGATAAAAAAGAACATCTTCCTTTGGAAGAAGATTCTCCACCCCGAAGACACCCACATCTTTCTGAATTTTGTCCGCAGGCTTCTCGAAAGCGGCGAGGAGCAATCTGTTGAGTGCCGCACAGCCGCCGCCAATAAGGAAGAGCCCGGCTGGTTTGAAATCTCGGCAAAACCCTTAAAGGACGAGAACGGGGTTATCACCACGATTATCGGCGCAATCAAGGATATTACCGAACGCAAGCGCGTACAAAAACAGCTGCTTTTGCAAAGCGCCGCCCTCAACGCCGCCGCCAACGCAATGGTGATTACCGATAATCAAGGCAATATCGAATGGATTAACCCCGCCTATTCCCAAATCAGCGGGTACGCCGCCGACCAAATCATTGGCAAAACTCCCCGCGTTGTCAAATCGGGCATTCATGACGATGCCTTTTATAAAGACATGTGGGACACGATATTAAGAGGGGAAGTTTGGCGCGGCGAACTCACCAACCGCCGCAGCGACGGCTCATTGTATGTGGTGGATGAAACCATTACGCCCATCTTCACCTCCGGCTCCACCCCATCGCATTTCATCGGCATCACCCAGGATATCAGCGAGCGAAAAGAAAATGAGCAGCGCATTCAAAAGCAAATTCAACGCCTGAACGCCCTGCACGCGATTGACAATGCGATTAATTCAAGCACCGACCTGCGCACCACGCTGGATGTGTTGCTTAAAGAAGCGCTGGCGCAACTTAAATCGGATGCGGCTGCGGTGGCATTGTTTGACAAAACCACGCTCGCGCTTGATTACAAATCCAGCCGCGGTTTTCTTTCCAAATCTTTGCAAAATATCAAATTGGTGATTGGCAAAGGGCTGGCGGGCAGGGTGGTTCTGGAAAGAAAGCCGCTGCACATTCCCGACCTGCGCGCCGCGCAGGACCTTCCCCCGAAAGAATTTTTATTCGATTTGGAAAAATTCATCGGGTATATTGGCGTTCCGCTGATAGTGAAAGGGCAAATCCTCGGCGTGTTGGAAATTTTTCACCGCGCGCCTTTGAACCCTGATGCGGAATGGCTGGACTTCCTCAACATGCTTGCCGGGCAAACTGCCATTGCCGTGGATAACGCTCAAATGTTTGAAAATTTGCAGCGTTCCAATTTTGAACTGACCCTTGCCTACGACGCCACCATTGAAGGCTGGTCGCGCGCGCTGGACTTGCGCGACCGCGAAACCGAAGGTCATACCCAGCGCGTGACCGCTTTAACTTTGCAGCTCGCAAAACAAATGGGCATTTCTGACGCCGATATGCTGCATATTCGCCGCGGCGCCATGCTGCATGATATTGGCAAAATGGGCATCCCTGACAGTATTTTGCACAAGACCTCGTCCCTCACCGAAGAAGAATGGGGGATTATGCGGCAGCACACCATATACGCCACCGAGATGCTCTCTCCTATCCTGTATCTGCGCCCCGCTCTGGATATTCCGCGTTTTCATCACGAAAAATGGGATGGCAGCGGGTATCCCTATGGCTTGCGGGGAACGCAAATTCCGCTTGCCGCGCGTATTTTTGCCGTAGTGGATGTTTGGGATGCAGTCACCAGCGACCGCCCTTACCGCGCTGCGTGGAGCAAGAAAAAAGCAATTCAATACATTAAGTCTGAATCCGGCAAGCTCTTTGACCCCGATGTGGTAAGCGCGTTTTTAAGTTTGATTGGGCAGGATAAAAAATAAAAACATGCGCGGGCTAAATGAAGGGCATGGTCCTAATATAAAAATCTCCGAGCTCTTGAAAGAGCTCGGAGATTTTTTTTCTTCTACGCGGGCAGTCCCAACTCTTGCAATTTCTCTTTGGTGGGCCAGCCTTTCTCATCCCATCCGCGCAGTTGATAAAATTCCGGCAGCATCTTGTCCAGCTCCACCACTTTGCCTTTGGCGGGACCATCGGGCAGCGGTTCATGCAGCATACGGTGGGGGAGCGTATCTTCGGTGGAGCCAGCCTTCATCACAAACATGCGTTCCAGATTATAGACTCGCTCCGCGGCTTTTAGCGCTTCTTCGGCGGTGTAATCCGCGCCGGTGGAAAGTTTCATCATCTCGGCAAGCCTCTCCGGCAAAATCATGCGGTTTTTATCAAACATATAGCGGATGCCGACAAACACGCACACGCCCGAAGAATCCATCAACGCGAAGGAATCTTCAAAGTGCTTGACCAGTTCCGGCTTGCCCTCAGTCGTCAGCGGATTTTCCTTGATAGGCACGCCGAAGACTTCTTCGTAAGCCACATCGCCTTCCATGTGAGACGCGCCCTTGTTGGATGTCGCATACAGCAATCCCATGCCTTGCGAGCCGCGCGGGTCGTAGCCGGGAAATTCCTGCTTGCGGGTGGTGACGGCAATTTCGGGGTGACCGTATTTCTCGCACAGGCGGTAGCTTCCCTGCGCCAGTTCTTTGCCAAACCCTTTGTTGTATGCCATTAACTTAATCATCTCAATCATGGCGTCGTGGTCGCCAAACTTCAAGGGCATTCCAATTTCGCTTTCGGAGATATACCCCTTCTCGTACATTTCCATTGCGGCGGCAATCGTCATGCCGGTTGAAATGGTATCCATGCCGAGCTCGTTGCACAAATAATTTGCTTTCACCAATGCCGCAAGGTTGCTCACGCCGCAGCCCGTCCCCAATGATGAAATCGTCTCATATTCGGGACCTTCGCCCTTGCCTTTATACGGACCATCCGGCACTTCGGTCAAACGCCCGCAGGAAAGCGGGCAGCGATAACAAGGCGTGTGGCGAATCAAATAGTTGTCTTTCAGCGCGTCGCCGTCAATATTGTGGACATGCTCAAACGTGCCTTGCAAAAAATTGCGCGTGGGCAAAATGCCGAGCGTGTTGGTCACTTGCGGCACATACGATGTTCCGTAAATGCGCATGTTTGAGCCTTTCTTTACATCCACGCCCACGTTTTTGGAGGTCTCTACGCTGATGCTTTTCATCGCGGCTTCATTATGCAGCGCGGGATTTTTATTCCCCATTGCGACAACCGCTTTGAGATTTTTGCTCCCCATCACCGCGCCCACGCCCGAACGCGCCGCCGCGCGGTGCTTGTCGTTCATAATCGCCGCCATGAGCGCAAGGTTTTCACCCGCCGGTCCAATACATGCGACTCGCGCCTCTTGGGATGTTTCCGCTTTCAGGATGTCGGTGGTCTCGTGCGTATCTTTTCCCCAAACGTGCGCGGCGTCTCTCAACTCAACTTGGTCTTCGTTGACGAACAGATACACGGGCTGGGCGGATTTGCCCTCGAAGATGAACAAGTCGAAGCCTGTGCGCTTCATCCATGTAGGAAACTCTCCGCCCGAGTTGGAATGCGCGAGCGCGCCCGTCAGCGGGGATTTGGTCACCACCATGTAGCGGTTGCCTGTGGGGGCGGGGGTCGCGGTCAGCGGTCCTGTGGCGAAGATGAGTTTGTTCTCCGGCGCAAGCGGGTCCACCATTGGGTCCACTTCGTTGTAGATGTAGTGAATCGCCACGCCGCGCCCGCCGATGAAATCGCGCGCGATTTTCGGGTCAATATCTTCTTTGGTGATTTGCCCGGTTGTGAGATTTACTCGCAAAAGTCTGAGGTGCCAGCCGTACATGAGGAACTCCTTGAAATATAATTTATCTTGAAACGCTGCTGAAAAATCAGTATAATGCAATCATAAAAACCGAAAGGTTTTCCTGCCTCGCGAAAAGC
>DAOTZP010000091.1:0-6513 GCA_034434265.1 Anaerolineales bacterium
CAAGAGCCTGCAACAAACCATTCAAACCGTCCGCAAACAATCGGAAGAATTGAAACTCAAGAATCAAGAATTAATCGGCTTGCAGCAAACATTGGAAGCGCGCGTTTTGGAACGCACGGAAAGCCTTTCCAAAGCCAATATGGAAAACAAACGCCGCGCCAATCAATTTCAAACTGTGGCTCAAATTGCGCAAAAAATTGCTTCCGAGCGCAACTTAAGCGCATTGTTGACGTTGATTGCAGAATACATCAGCGCCCAATTCAACTACCATCATGTAGGCATCTTTCTTAACGACGACCTCAATGAATACACGCTCTTAAGCGCAGCCAGCAGCGAACAAGGTAAACAGATGATGCAAAACGGCTACAAAATCGCAATTGACACATCCACGCTGGTGGGCTATACAGCCAAAACAGGCAATTCGCGCATGATTTTAGATACGCGCATTGAAGAGCAGCGAATGGGAACGCCGGATATTCCTGAAACGCTTTCCGAATTTGCGATTGCATTAAAACTTGAAAATCAAGCGCTGGGCGTTTTGGACGTGCAAAGCAAAACAGCCAATGGCTTCGACCAGACCGATATAGAAGTATTAACCGCGCTGGCAAACCAAATTACGATTGCCATTCAAAATACGCGTTTATATGAAGAAACTCAAACCGCCCTTGCGGAAAGCCAAATGCTGTACAGCGCGGTTGTCAAACAAACATGGAAGTCCAACCTGCGGAGCAGCGCGCAAATTGGCTACCGCTATCGCGGCGCAAAACCGGTTGCATTGGACAGCGAAGTTGACACCCCTGAAATTCGCAACGCATTGGAAAACGGCGACCTTGCGGTGACGCACCCAAGCCGCCGAAAAAATGAAAACGCGCTTGCCCTTCCACTTAAAATACGCGACGCAACCATCGGCGTTTTGAATGTCAGCCTTCCAGTGGATACGGAACTGGAAGAAGATGAAGTTGATATTTTACGCGCAGCCGCCCAGCGGGTTGCCATTGCGCTGGAAAACGCATCGCTGCTTGAAGAATCGCAAAAACGCGCGCGGCGCGAGCAAATTATCAGCGAAATGTCCTCCAAAATCAGCGCAGGCACAGAAATTGAAGGCATCCTGAAAACTGTCATCCGCGAACTGGGCAGCCAGATTGGCTCAGCCCAAATTATGGTTCAACTTGAAAACGAAAAAGAGTAACGCAATGAAAACCGTGCAGCCCTTTAACCAAAACGAACAAATCGCGCGCAATGCCCGGTTCATTGTTTACATCGTTGTTGCCGCCATTGTGCCGACAATGGGCTTGTTTGGCTATCTGGGAAGCGTTCACAACGAACCAAGTCTGTTTTTCCTTGCCGGGCTTTTGCTTGTAATTGGAGTAATTGACACCGGCACGCTCGCGCTCATTCGCCGCGGAAAACCCGGACCCGCCATGTTGATTGTCATGGTGAACTTTTTCATTGCCGTGCTTTCCACCGTGCTGGTGACAAAAGGTCTCGGCGTGACGGCTGCCAGCGGAATTATTCTGACTTACCTCGCAATCAGTTTGGTGGCGCTCAAAAGAAAATATACCCTCATCACCATCGCTGCCGGGCTTGCAGCAGGCGCAACCATTTATATTCTGGATACTTTCCTTGCAGCAACGCGCGTTCAACTTGAGCAATTAAGTGAATACACGCCCTACATTGTGATACTTCTCGGCATGGGGTTTTCCTTTAGTCTTGCAAACGAATTTCGCCGTTTTGGACTGCGCACCAAAGTCGCCACGGGCATTTTGGCAACCGGCGCGGTTATTGTCGTAACGCTGGCGTTGTTTGGCATTTCACGCGTGGGGACATTGTTGCAAAGCGTCACCCAAAAATTTGAACAAAGCATTACGGCGCAAATTGAATCTGAAATCATTAACACCATTGTGATTGAAACACAAAAAGCGGACGAGTTGTTTATAGACACTCAAAGAAACCTGCTCACCATGGCGGAGTACCGCGCAAAACTTGAAGAACAAAAAAATATTCTCGGGCAGGGCGCCTATTGGAATGCGGTTGAAAAAATCTACACCCAATTTCCGGACGGTCAGCTTGGAAATTCCAGAACCGATATTGGCTCCGTCTTCATTCCCAACATTTACCCGGTGACAGAAGACACCCTCACAGACCTTAACACCACCGCCTACCTCGATTTTGTAGCGCCCAATTTTCTGAAAGCAAACCCGCAGGTTGTAGCGGTATATTACATCAGCGCCAATGGCGCAGCCACCTACTACCCCAATATTGGGCTTTCGCAAATCGTCCCGCCGGATTTTGACACCACCGCGCAGCCATTCTTCACCATTGCCGCGCCGGAAAACAACCCGGAACGCGTTCCACGCTGGACACCCGCATACCAAGCCCCGGCTGGCACAGGGCTGATTGTTACGCTTTCCGTCCCCGTGTACGCCAAAAATCAGTTTATCGGCGTGATTGGCGCGGATATTCAAATCACCAAGTTGACCGAAGTAATAAAGGAAGCGCGGCTGGGCGAAAGCAGCTTCGCATTCATCATAGACCATGACGGACACCCACTGGCAATGCCCCAGCAAGGATACGATTTTTACCGCATCACGCCGGAACAGATTCCAGTTAACCAATCCCCAACGCAAACCATCTTTGGCAAAGGCGATGCAGCGATTCAATCGCTCACCCGCGAAATCATCAGCGGAGCCACCGGGCTAAAGAAACTGAACATCAATGGCGCGGAAACATACATTGGGTTTGGCACGCTGCCCACCGTCACATATCATTTTGCCATTGTTGCCCCGGCGGCGGAGTTAACCAAAGCGGTCGCCGAAAACCGCGCGGAAACCGAGCGCGAAATTCAAACCACGCTGCAAAACATCCTGATTGTATTAATGGCATTATTCATCGGCGCGCTGCTCGTCAGTCTCGGCATTGGCGAAGTCATCACCCGCCCGTTGATTCGCCTCACCCAAACAGCCGCCCAGCTCGAAGCGGGGAACTTAAGCGCGCGCGCGCAAATCGAAAGCGAAGATGAAACCGGCGTGCTTGCAGCCACATTCAACAAAATGGCGGAAACATTAAGTCAATCGTTGACTGAAATGGAAAAGCGCATATTGGAACGCACCGCCGAACTTGAACAAGCCAATGCAAGAAACCAGCGCCGCGCCGCGCAGTTTGAAGCCATTGCCCGCATATCACAGGCAATCAGTTCCACGCAAACGCTTGAAGAACTGCTGCCGAAAATCACCGAATCCATTTCGGCGGAATTAAATTTTTACCATGTCGGCATCTTCCTCATGGACAAACACCATGAATATGCCATTCTGGTTGCCGCCAACAGCGAAGGCGGAAAAAGAATGCTCGCCCGCAATCACCGCCTGCAAGTGGGCGAAACCGGAATCGTTGGATATGTAACCCATGTGGGGCAACCCCGCGTTGCATTGGACGTAGGACAGGACGCGGTTTTCTTCAACAACCCGGACCTGCCCAACACCCATTCTGAAATTGCCCTGCCCCTCAGGGTGGGCGCGGAGATATTCGGCGCGCTCGACGTGCAAAGCACGGAGACAAACGCATTTTCTCAGGAAGATATTTCCATTCTTTCCACGCTGGCGGACCAAGTCAGCATTGCGATTCAAAATGCGCGCTCCTACCAGCAAAGCGCGGAAGCGCTGGCGCAAGCAGAAAAAGCCACGCAGCAAATCAGCGGTCAACAGTGGAAACAATTCCTCAGCGGCATTAATTTTGACGGGTTCTTCTTCGATGGCGTGGAAACCAGAGCGCTCACCGACGCAGACAAAAACCGCCCGCACGATATTGCCGTTCCGCTCGTTTTGCGCGGCAAACAGATTGGCGCAATTAAACTCAGCGCCCTTGACCCCAACCGCGAGTGGACAGACGATGAAATTTCAATGCTGCAAGCCGCAGCAGACCGCACCGCGCTGGCGCTTGAAAACGCAAGGCTGCTTTACGAATCGCAAAAGCGCGCCTCAAAAGAACGCACCATCGGAGAAATCTCCGCCAAGATAGGCGGCATAACCAGCATTGAAGGAATTCTGCAAACCGCCGCTCAAGCCCTCGGCGAAACCCTGCCCGGCGTGGATATTGCCGTGCAGTTAACCGACCCGTCGGCGAAATCGTAATCGCGGGAGAACGCAACATGGAAAAATTCCTATCAATCTTTACCGACGAAACAGATACCCACCCCTCTTCTCTCCGCATTACCAGAACGCTGCTGGTGGTTGTGATTGCCGCAACGCTGGCGCTGCTTCCCCTGCTCAGCGGCATTACAGACCCCGCCAGCCGCGACTTGGTTGCCCTGATGTTCCTTTCAGTCGGGCTTGTGGTTGAAATCGTCTCGTTATATTTGGTACAACAGGGCAAGCCCTTAATGGCAAAGTTTGTCACCCCGCTTATGTTGCTGCTGACCATCATCTTTACCGCCTCGTCGGATAACGGACTGCGCGACCTTTCCATGATAGGGCTGCCGCTGGTTCTCATCATCTCGGCGCTGCTGCTGGGCAAGCGCTCAATGTGGGTGGTAACTCCGCTGACGATTATCGCGGTCATCATCATCGCGGTATCGGACATTCGCAACGACAGACCAATAGAGCAGGCAGGCTGGACACAAGCAGCCATCATCATGGTATTGCTGCTTTTATGCTCGGCGGTAATTCAAATTATGATTAATCGCTTAAACGAAAGCATAAAAGAAGCGCGCGACAGCGAACAAAAACAAATCCTTGAAAACCGCGAGTTAAACATGCTGCGCAGGTCATTGGAAGACCGCATCGCGCAAAGGACTTCGCAGCTGGAAAGGTCCAACAAAATTTATGAGCGGCGCGTGCGCCAGTTTGAAGCCGTGGCGCAAGTGACGCGCGTCATCACCGCCATTCAAGACCTTGATACCCTGCTTCCATATATTACGCAAGTCATCAGCGAGCAGTTTGAAATTTACCACACCGGCATTTTCCTGATAGACAAACAAGGCGAATATGCCGTATTGCGCGCCGCAAACAGCGAAGGCGGAAGAAGAATGCTGCAACGCGGACATAAACTTCGGGTTGGGCAAACCGGCATTATCGGCTTTGTAACAGCCACCGGGCAGCCGCGCATCGCGCTGGATGTCGGCGCGGATGCCGTTTATTTCAACAACCCCGACCTTCCAAATACGCGCTCCGAAATTGGTCTGCCGCTGCGATACGCGGGTCAAATCATCGGCGCGCTCGACGTGCAAAGCGCCGAACCAAATGCGTTTATTCAGGAAGACATTGAAACATTGCTGACATTGGCGGACCAGGTCTCCGCCAGCATCAACTCGGCAACAATGCTGATGGAAATGCAAAACAAACTGAAAGAGTACCAAAAATCTGTGGAAGAAAGCACAAGGGAAACATGGAAGGTCATGCGTCCGCCATCATTGGGCATCGGCATTGAGCTGAAAAATGCCGAAATTCAGCCCTTGCAGCAACCGCTTGAAGAAGAACCGGCGCGGGAGGCTGTTGAAAAAAATAAAATTGTATTAAGCGCGGAGGAGGGCGCACCTTCCATACTTGCCGTTCCAATCCGCCTTCGCAATCAGGTAATTGGCGTAATACGGATGCGCGGAAACCAGCATAAATTCACCAACGACGACGCGGACATTGTTGAAGCAATCAGCGAGCGTCTGTCATTTGCGCTGGAAACGGCAACCCTGCTGCAAGCCACCCGCCGCAGAGCCGAAATTGAAAGAGTCACCACGGATATTTCCTCGCGCATCAGTTCGTCCACCCAGTTTGAAACCATTCTACAAACTGCGGCGCGGGAACTCAGCCGCGCTTTGGGCGGCTCGGATGTGCTTGTGCAAATTGAGCCGGTTTCATTTGACCTTGGCATGAAGAATTAATGTATGACCAAACATCTCTTTTCCGTTAAGTTTTTATACTTTTTGGCAGGCGTACTCATACTTGCCGGCTGCGCGGTCATCCCCGCGCCCCAAGCGCAAAAACTTCCTCCGCTGCGCGTTTCCTTCACGTTTTGGTGGGGCGATTACACCCTGCTTGTTGCGAAAGAAAAAGGATATTTTGATGAGTTTCATGTGGAAGTTGAGCCGGTATATTACCCCACCTTTTCCAAAATTATTTCGGAACTCGCCGCCGGGCAGGTGGATGCCGGATTTATGGCAACAGGCGACGCGATGAACATCAACACCTATACCCCTGTGCGCGTGGTTGCAATCTCTGACGATGGCGGCTATATGACCATTGTCGCCAGACCGGAAATTCAACGAATCACAGATTTGGAAGGCAAAAGCGTCGGCGTATTAATTGGCACGCAATACGAGTTGCTGCTTCAAGAAATGCTGACATCCGCAAACATGAATGCAGCCGGCATAAAAATTCAAAACATCAACCCGGAAGAACTCGGCGAAGCAATGATGACCAATCAGGTGCAGGCTGGGTTTTCGTGGGAGCCGTACACAACCGAAATCTTAAAACAAGGCGGAAAAATTATTTACCCGCAAAACACAGCCGCACGCCTGTTTCCGGA
>DAOTZP010000092.1:0-1975 GCA_034434265.1 Anaerolineales bacterium
GCGGTTGCCCTCATCAATTCCAGCCTGTTCAATCAAGTGCAAAATGAAAACCGCGAAAGAAAACAAGCCGAAAACTCGCTGCGCCGCCGCACGCGCGAGCTGGAAACCCTGTTCTCCATCTCTAATCACATCAGCTTTATTCAAAATGAAACCGATGCGCTGCCGCAAATTTTGCGGGAATTGGAACGCGCAGTGGATGCGGATACAACCGCCGTCCTGCTGTTGGGGCGCGACCCAACCCAATTGACGGTTGCCGGAGCGAGCGGCGCGCTTGCCAAACACACCGGAAAAACCTTCAAAGCGGATGAAGGGATTAACGGCGCGATTCTTAAATCGCGGCAAATTTATCAAACGGACGATTTTTCCGCCACAGCCGCGCACATGCTCCCGTTTGCAGAAACCAGCCTGCTGGGACCCAGCTTCTTAACCCCCATCCTTTCGGGCGACCATCTGCTCGGCGTGCTTCTAACTTCGCGCGCAAAGACAAATAACGCTGCGTCATTCACCCCGGAAAATACCCGCCTCATCATCACATCCAGCGAGCTGCTCGGCAACGCCCTCAACCGTATGCGCCTGCACAAAGAAACGCTGCGCCGTCTTGAACATTTGCAAACGCTGCGCACAGTGGACCAGGCAATTGCATCCAGCCTTGACCTGCGTATTACGCTCAATATTCTGCTTAAGCATACAATCACCCAACTGAATGTGGACGCGGCGGCAATTTTTGTGCTGCACCCGTATCAAAAAACGCTGCAATTCAGCGCCGGGCAGGGCTTTCGCACCGCGCTGGTTGAAAGCTCTGAAGTTCACCTGCACAGCGAATTCAGCGGACGTTGTGTCATGGAACGCCGCACCGTTCAAGTATTGGACCCGGCGGAAATAAAACACAACGCGCAGTTCTGGCGGTTATGGTCGGAAGAAAACTTTAACAGCTACTTGTGCGCCCCGCTCATTGCAAAAGGCGAAGTAAAAGGCACGCTGGAAGTGTACACCCGTAAACCCTTCACCCCCGATGAAGAATGGCTGGACTTTCTCGATACGCTGGCAGGACAGGCAGCCATTGCAATTGACAATGCCCAAATGTTCGACCACCTGCAAAGCGCCAACATGGAGCTCGCCATTGCCTATGACGCCACCATTGAAGGATGGTCCCGCGCACTGGATTTACGCGACCACGAAACAGAAGGTCACACCCAGCGCGTAACCGAGCTGACCCTGCGGCTTGCCAAAAGCATCGGCATCAACAGCCATGAGTTGATTCACATCCGCCGCGGCGCGCTGCTGCATGATATTGGCAAAATGGGCATTCCAGACCACATTCTGCTGAAACGCGGAAAGCTAACCCCAAAAGAATGGAAAATCATGCGCACGCACCCCGTACTGGCGTATGAAATGCTACAGCCCATTCGTTACTTGAGCCACTCGCTCGATATTCCCTACGCGCACCATGAACGCTGGGATGGCAGCGGCTACCCGTTGGGATTAAAAGGCGAGGCAATTCCACTGGCGGCGCGCATCTTTGCCGTAGTGGATGTGTACGACGCGCTGACCAGTTCGCGCCCATACCGCAAAGCGTGGAGCAAAAAGAAAGCGTTGGAATACATCAAAAAACGCAAAGGAATAGACTTTGACCCGCAGGTCGTGGAAGCCTTTTTGAAAATTATCTAACGAGACTGTAGAAAAACCTCTTTTCACAAACCCTCTCCCCGCCCGGACAGCCCCCCGGAGGGGAGACTCCGCCCGACTGGGGCGGTTTTCGTCTCCGCCTATCCCCGTTTCGTGGTGACTTCTGCGCACGAGGACGCAGATTTTGCCGATTGCGATTCCATTTTACAACAATTTTCGGCGCAGCAAGCGTGAACGAGTATCAGAAGAAGTACGATGAACAGCAAGTGAAATACATGAGGAAGAAAGCGGCGAAGTTGGGCTTCCAACTCATCCCGGCATAAGGCAGGGGGGCAGGATGCAAAGCGGG